>CAZOXN010000486.1:0-3006 GCA_964583655.1 uncultured Desulfarculaceae bacterium
GATCAATGCCGCGGCGAGGCAGGCTGGCATGACCTACCGAGATCTCATCTACGGGCTCCGTAAGGCCGACATAAGGGTGAACAGAAAGATCTTGGCGGATCTGGCGGTGAACGACCCTGGCGGCTTCTCCCAGATGGTGGCACTGGCCAAGCAGGGTCTCGGTGCCTCTTAAAGGGCCATGGGCGATATCTCTGAGCAGCTGAAGAGGATCAGGGAGGAGGGGCTTCGGGTCATAGGGTCGGCGGCCTCCCCGGAGGAGAGGGAGAAGGCCCGGATCGCGTACCTGGGCCGTAAAGGGCGCCTTACCCTCTTGTTGCGGCAGATCAGGGAATTGCCGGAGGATATCAGGCCCAAGGTAGGCTCCTTGGGAAACAAGATAAAGGCGGAGCTGGAGGAGGCGTTGGAGAGCCCCCTGGTGCTTCCCGAGGCCGAGGGGGGGGAAGGAGTGGACGTCACGCTCCAGGGCCGCGTCATCCCCCGGGGCCGGCGTCATGTCATCACCCAGACGCTGGAGGAGATCCTCGGCATCTTCAGGGGCATGGGATACGCGGTGGTCACCGGTCCGGAGGTGGAGTCGGATTATTACAACTTCGAGGCCTTGAACATTCCCAAGGATCATCCCGCCAGGGATATGCAGGACACCTTCTATGTCTCCGAGAACGTGGTGCTCAGGACTCATACCTCCCCAGTACAGGTCCGAACCATGGAGAAACATCAGCCCCCGGTTCAGATCGTGTGTCCGGGAAAGGTGTATCGCCACGACAGCGACCCCACCCACAGCCCCATGTTTCATCAAGTGGAAGGGCTCTTGGTGGATCATGGTATCACCTTGGCCGACCTCAAGGGCACGCTCACTGCCTTTGTGCAGCAGATGTTCGGGGAGGGCACTGCACTGCGTTTTCGCCCCAGTTTCTTCCCTTTCACCGAGCCCAGCGCCGAGGTGGATATCCGGTGCGTCATTTGCGATGGCGGAGGTTGTGGGCTGTGCGGTGGGACCGGCTGGCTGGAGATACTAGGCTCCGGGATGGTGGATCCGGAGGTCTACGGCTTCGTAGGGTACGACCCGGAGGCGATCTCTGGTTTCGCATTTGGTTTGGGGGTGGAGAGGATCGCCATGCTGCGCCACGGTATCGACGACATAAGGCTCTTCTACGACAACGATGTGAGATTTCTGCGCCAGTTTTGAAGCGACCACGGTGATTCCTCATGAAGGCGACTTGGTGTTGGATCAAGGAGTTCGTGCACATCCAGATGGACCCTCTGGAGTTGGGCGACCGTCTCACAAACGTGGGTCTGGAATGCAAGGTGGCCATGGAAGGGGAACTCCCTGGGGTATATGTCGGGGAGATCCTGGAGGTAGGGCCGCACCCTAACTCCGAGGGGCTCAAGCTGTGTCGTGTCCACTCTGGCTCAGGGATCCTCTCAGTCGTCTGCGGGGCCCCCAACGTCCAGAAGGGGTGCAAGGTGCCCTTGGCTTTGCCCGGAGCGACTTTACCAGGGGGGGTGGAGATCCGTGTGGCCGAGATCAAGGGCGTTTCTTCCCAAGGGATGCTCTGCTCAGAGGCAGAGCTCCACGTGGGGGACGATCCCGGGGGACTATGGGTCCTTCCCCCTGATTCCCCGGTGGGCCAAAGGCTGGACCAGGCCCTCGGGCTTCGAGACTGGGTCTTTGAGTTCGACCTGACCCCCAATCGTGCGGACTGTTTGAGCATCCTCGGCCTCTCCTATGAGGTGGCGGCCATTACAGGTGCCGAGGTCAGGAAACCGGTGGTGTCCTTGAAGCAGGAGGGTCCAAGGATCGAGGAGCGTTTTCGCGTCCATATTCAAGATCCGGACCTGTGTCCCCGATACGTGGCCAGGATGGTGGAAGGAACTAGGATTGCCCCTTCCCCGGTGTGGATGCGCAGGCGGCTCCAACTCGTTGGGCTCCGTCCCATAAGCAACGTAGTGGATGTGACCAACTATGTGATGTGGGAGTTGGGACAACCCCTTCACGCCTTCGACTTGGATCTCCTGGAAGGCGATTGCATCGTCGTGAAACGGGCGCGACCTGGGGAGAGGTTCGTCTCGCTGGACGGGGTGGAGAGGGTGCTCTCTCCGGAGATGCTCATGATCTGGGACAGGGGCAAGCCAGTGGCGGTGGCCGGGGTCATGGGTGGGGCGAACTCGGAGGTCGGCCCGGCTACACGCAGGGTGCTCATAGAGAGCGCACACTTCGATCCCATCAGCATCCGGCGCACGGCCAAGGCACTGGGTATGCCCACCGAGGCCTCCCGGCGGTTCGAGCGCGGGATAGATCCCGAGGGATGCGCCCTCGCAGCGGACAGGGCCGCTCAGCTCGTCAGGGAGCTGGCAGGGGGGCAGGTGGCCGTTGGTCGTATAGACGCTTATCCAGGGAGAAAAAGACGCACGGCGATTTCCTTGAGGGTGGCGAAGGTCAATCAGTTGCTGGGGACCGATCTCAAGGGTCACGAGGTGATTCAGCAGCTCGAGCGTCTGAACCTCCAGGTGAAAGATGGGGGGAATGGAGTGCTGCATGTGGTCCCACCCAGCCGAAGGGTGGACCTGACACGCGAGGTGGACTTGATAGAAGAGGTCGCCAGGATGTGGGGGTTTGAACGGATCCCTTGTACGGTTCCCAGGACCTCCAGGGCCGCGGCGGCCCCTCCGAGTGAGCTCCGTATGGAATCGCTGACCCGCGAGGTCTTGATCGGTTATGGATTCCACGAGGTGATCACTTACAGCTTCATGGACCCATCGGCAGTGGACCGCCTGGAGATCGCCAGCGGGGATCCATCGAGAAGGTTCGTGACATTGAAGAACCCCTTGAGGAAGGATCAAGGGGTGATGAGGACTACCCTCATCCCCGGCATTCTCGATACCGTTCGGCGAAACCTCTCCGTGAAGAACGTCGACCTGCGTCTGTTTGAGCTGGGCAGGGTCTTCTTGCTGGATGGGGAAGGAGAGCTCCCCAAGGAACCGAGTCGGTTGGGGGGGGCCATGACC
>CAZOXN010000487.1:0-3002 GCA_964583655.1 uncultured Desulfarculaceae bacterium
CCATGGAAGGGAAGCCCATGCGGCCCCCAGTGGAAGGGGGAGATGGGTCCGTGGCGTATCTGGACATGGAAACGGAGCTTTCCAGGATGTTGGGCCTCGATGGATGGGAAAGAGACGCTCGGGGGATGTGTGGTCAGCCAGGCCTTGGCAGGGATCACGCCTTCCCCATCCCCTTGCCTGGCCCAGGCGGAGAGTCTCAGGAGGCCCCGTACACCCTGACACCTCCCCTTGGCACGGTCGGTGGTGCTGGCCTAAACGACCAAGGGACGGATATCAGGCCTGCCTCGGCCTTGTCTCTAGGACGTGGGGCCCTCGGTGCCTCGTCGGGTGGGTCCCATGGCCACCTGGTGAACCTGATCGTGGACCCGCCCCACCTTGGACCCTTCCGGGTCAAGATACAGGTGCGGGGAGGGGATGTGCGGGCCCTTTTCCTGGCCGACGGCGGGGTTCAAAAGGCGGCCCTGGAGACCGGGCTTTGGGACTTGAGACAGCGCCTCGTCCACCAGGGACTATCGGTCCAGGAGCTGGCAGTGCAGGTGGGGGCACATGGCGGAGAGGGGTGGCAAGGGTACCTGTCCCGGGGAGGGACCCTGGCACCTCAGGGCGCATCGATGGGGGGTGACCCTGCTCCGGAGCAGCAGGTCTCCTTCACCGGGGCGGCAACGGTCAGCCGCCCACGAGAGGGCGGGACCCTCGATCTGCTCATATGAGTCAGAGACCGCAATGCGGTCTCGATCAGAAACGTGTGGGAGGCGAGGTCCGAGTTCTGGGCTGTGGAGAAAGGAGGTGGACTATGGTCGAGGCATTGGAAGCGAGCTACCAAGGCCAAACCGCGACCAAGGGTGCAAGCGGCAAGACATCCCCTTCCCTCAAGGAGCAGTTCCTGCACCTTTTGGTCACCCAGATGCAGCATCAGGATCCGCTCAAGCCCATGGAGGCCAAGGAGCTCACGGCCCAGTTGGCCCAATTCAGCCTCCTGGAGCAGGCCATAGATACCAACCAGGCGCTCAAGACACTCAGCCTTTACGAGGCCTCGGCCAACAACGCCAGGGCGGCTGGTCTCATAGGGAGGGAGGTCCAGGCATCCTCCAATGGCTTGCTGCTGGGGGAGACGGGAAGCAGCCCCATATACTTCAGGCTGCCGGTCGCCACGCTCCAGACTCGGGTCAGCATCTACGACCCCTCCGGGAGGCTGGTGCAGTCCCTCGACATCGGGGCCAAGGCCGCTGGGAGCCACTCCTTGGTATGGGACGGCAAGGACTCGCTGGGGCGCCAAATGGCGTATGGGACGTATCATGTGGAGGTAGCGGGCAGGGGAGTCAATGGGGAGAGCGTTCAGGCTTCTCCGTACAGAGAAGGGAAGGTGGAGGCCGTGAGGTTCCAAGATGGGATCCCTTATCTGTTGGTACAAGGGGTCCCGGTCTCCTTGAGCGATGTCCTGGAGGTCCGGGGCTGACAGGCATGTGGGAAGGAGGCCAAGGGGTGCCTTGGCCTAGAAGAAGAGCAAGGAGGTGAGGGTCATGTCACTGTCTTCCCTCTATACAGGGATAAGCGGGCTGGATGCATACAGCGATGCGATGTCGGTGATCGGGAACAACATCGCCAATGTCAACACCGTGGGGTTCAAGGCGAGCAGGATCTCCTTTGAGGACATCTTGAGCCAGAGCATGGTTGGGGCCACAGGGCAGATGCAGATCGGCCGCGGGGTGCAGGTGGCATCGGTACAAAGGCTCTTCGCGCAGAGCACCTTTCAGACGACCACCTCGGCCACGGATCTGGCCATAGATGGGGAGGGATTCTTCATGGTCTCCAAAGAAGGGGCCACCCTTTACACCAGGGCAGGTCAGTTCTACCTGGATCAGGATGGCCGGCTGGTGAATCACCGCGGATATGTCCTCCAGGGGTGGCTCCTGGACGAGACTGGGGGGGTCACGAGCAGCCTCCAGGACATCAACCTCTCCACCATATCATCGGCCCCCAGGGCCACCTCGGAAGTGGAGATGTACGTCAATCTGGACGTGAACGAGTCCGTGATCAGCGACCCATGGGACGTCAGCGACCCCAGGGCCACCTCCAACTTCGCCGCCCCCATCACGGTGTACGATGCCATGGGCAACGGTCACCTGGTCAGCGTCTACTTCAGGAAGTTTGACAACACCACATGGGAATGGCACGCGGTATTGGACCAGGGGGAGCTGGAGGGAGGCGTCCAAGGGGTCAACCAAGAGGTGGCCTCAGGGACACTGGTCTTCACGAACGGGAGGCTCCAGACAGAGAACCTGGGCACGGCCTTCAGCGCCCAATTCTTCGGGACTCAGTCGGCCCAGGCCATCGACTTGGACTTCGGGGAGAGCATCGATGAAGGGGGCACAGGCCTGGATGGGACCACCCAGTTCGCCGGGGGGTGCAGCACCAAGTTCCTCAGCCAAGACGGCTACACCCAGGGCAACCTCATGTCCATACAGGTGGACGATGACGGGATGATAAGCGGCCTTTTCAGCAATGGACAGTCAAGGGAGCTGTACCAGGTGGCCCTCTGCAGGTTCACCAGCCCTTGGGGCCTCACTGCCATGGGGGGGAACCTCTTCGCCGAGAACACCCTCTCCGGCCCTCCCATCATAGGGCCTCCAGGTTCCTCGGGCCTGGGGCAGATCAACTCCAACTCCTTGGAGCTCTCCAACGTGGATCTGGCCTCTGAGTTCGTGGAGATGATAAAGACCCAGCAGGCCTTCCAGGCCAATTCGCGCGTGATCACCACCACGGACCAGATGCTCCAGGAATTGGTGAATCTCAAGAGGTAGCGGATGCGCGTCACGAAACGTGACATGACCCCTCTCTCTCAGTGACTGATCCCTCACCAGGAGGGGGGAAGTGCGACCACCCCCCCTCCTGGTCCCTCCACCGCTTCCCGATTAGAGCAGTCATTTCAAAAAGATAGAAAGGTGTGCCAGGGATGAGACATCTCACCTGCCTGGCATCTCCCCTTGGCATAGGCCTTGCAC
>CAZOXN010000488.1:0-2996 GCA_964583655.1 uncultured Desulfarculaceae bacterium
CTCGACGAGGCGCGTCTGCAGCTCGAGCGCCACGGCCACCAGGACCGCCCCGGCCAAGGTGCTGAGACCGAAAGCGACGACGAGCATTGATGCGGCCATGGTCTTCTTCATTATCATCGGGGCCACTATCCACACGCTCACCAGGGCGCCCAGGAGTCCTGTCCCCAGGACCTCCCCGGCGGCTGCCAGGTAGATGTTGCGAGATGCCATGTAAGCGATCCCTGCCAAGAAGGCACCTATCATCCCGCCCGGGAATGCCAGGGGCGTTCCCACCCCCAAGAGGTTCCTGATCACGGCCGCAGCCGTGGCCACCCCCACTGCGTACCATGGCCCCAGCATCACAGCACCTATCACGTTTATCATGTGCTGGGCTGGGAAGAGCTTCACAAACCCCAGGGGGATGAAGATAGGTGACAGGGCGACTGCCATGGCCACCAGGATCACTGAGCGGGCCACCTTACGGGTGTCCATGGATTCCCTCCTGTCGCTGTGAACCGCCCTCCTCCCCCAGTATCAGCCTCAAGACCAGATTGGCCTGATGGTGTGCGGCGATGCCCACCCTGGGGGCCATGAGACCGCTGCCCGGAGTGGCAGCCGAGACCTGGTCCCCCACCACGTAGAGCCAGGGAGAGACGCCCTCGGTCCGGATGGTGTTACTGGGACCGTACCCTGCCAGCCCAGAGGCCGCCACCACGATGTGCCCCGGCATCTTCTCCAGCACTGTGGTGATGAGCATCGCCTTCATCTCGGCCTTGTCGAAGGCCTCCACGACGATGGGGGTGGAGGCGAAGATGCGTGGGATCTCCTCACGGGTGAGCATCACCTCGTGACCCTCGATGTGGACATATGGGTTGATGCGGCCCAGGTTCTCCCTCATGGCCTGTACCTTGGACATGCCTATCTGGTCCACGAAGTATTGCTGGCGGTTCAGGTTGCTCGGTTCCACCACGTCGAAGTCCGCGATGACCAAGGTCCCCAGACCCACCCTGGCGAGGGCCACGGCCACTGCGGAGCCAAGGCCCCCCAAGCCAGCTATGCCCACCCTGGCCTCTTTGACCCTTTGGTGCACCCCAGGGGTGTGGCGAGCCACCATGAGGGCCTCCAGCTCATGGGCCGACGGGACCTCCCCCCTCCTTATGAGCACCACCTGGTCCCCGTCTTTGAGGAGAGGGTCTGCGTCCTGGGGAAAACCGTTGTGGATGACGAGGTCCGCCTGGGGCTTGAATCTCTCCTTGACTGCCCTGAGGGATGTCCCCTCATCCAGCTCAACGGGAGCTTCGTTGACCAGGACCCGTATCTTTCGCATTGTCCCTGCTTTCTCTGCTTGGCCAAGGCCCACAAAAAAAATCAGGCCGCCTCCCCAGCGGGGAAGCGGCCGTGCCGTCGATGGGTGCCTGGTCTCTGCCCACAAAGGGCTCACGGACCAGCCCCTTGCGATCTCACAAACGGCGTCGCTTCCCTACGCTGGCATTACCCAGATCAGGTTCTAAGGGTTGTCACGCCCGAGGCGTGACTCTCAGTGGACCACCCCTAGCGACGATTTCAGGTTAACACTTTCTGCTCGCTTGTCAAGCTCACCGCCAATCCCGCGGCAAGACCTCGGCCTTGTGGGGGCTTACCCCCTCTGTTCACAGGAACGACTGGGGATCGACGTCCACTGTGATCCTGACCCTCCTGGATGAGACACGTGTGCGGGTCCATGCCAAGAGGGTCCTCGCCACCTCATGGAGCTCCCGCCTGGATTCCCCCTTGAGGAGGAGATGCCACCGGTAGCGCCCCTTGACCCGCGCAAGCGGTGCAGGTGAAGGACCAAGGCACGTCACCCCTCGAGTGCCTGCGCACAGCCTCCGGCCGGCCTCCCCCAGCAGGCGCGCAACAGAGGCGATCTCTTCCTCCCTGGGGCCCGAGAGCCGAAACAGCACCAGGCGACGAAACGGGGGATAACCTGCCTCCCTTCTGTTCTCCAGCTCGTGACGGGCAAAACCCAGATAGTCCTGTGTGGTGCAGTGAAGGATGCTCGGGTGCTGTGGGGAGTACGTCTGTATGATCACTCGGCCGGGACGTTCTCCCCTGCCTGCCCGTCCGGAGACCTGGACCAGGAGCTGGAACGTCCTCTCCGCAGATCGGAAGTCCGGCAGGTTCAGGGAGATGTCTGCCAGGACTACCCCCACCAAGGTCACATTGGGTATGTGATGCCCTTTGGCCACCATCTGGGTCCCGATGAGGATGTCGGCCTCCCCCTTTTTCCATGCCTTGAGCATCTCTCCCAAGGCCCCTCTGCTGGAGGTGGTGTCCCTGTCCATGCGCAGGATGCGTGCCTCGGGGAAACGCGCCCTGACGGCCTCTTCCAGTGACTCTGTCCCCACCCCGAGGTCCATGACCTCCATGCCCTGGCACTGGGGACACACGGCAGGGGCGGGCTGCCGCCAGCCGCAGTAATGGCACTGAAGGGCCTTGGGGGAGAGGTGATGCACCAGGCTCACGGCGCAGTTCGGGCATTTGAAGACATGACCGCAATCCGGGCACAGGAGGAAGGTGGCGTATCCCCGACGATTGAGAAACAGGACTATCTGTTCTCCCCTCTTGAGGGTCTCTTCCATGGCCTGCTGCAGGGGCGGCGACAGGATCTCTCGGTGGCCCCTTTTCCTCTGGCGCCTGAGGTCCACCACCTCCACCGTTGGAAGGGGGCGTCCCTCCACGCGCTCGGGCAAGGTGAGCCATCCGAATTTCCCGGCCTGGGCATTGTGGAGGGTCTCCAGGGATGGGGTGGCAGAGCCCAACAGGACCACGCCCCGCGAGGCCTTGCCCCGCATCAGGGCGAGGTCCCTGCCGTTGTACCTGAAACCCTCCTCCTGCTTGTAGGACCCATCGTGCTCCTCGTCCACGATGATGAGGCCCAGGCTGTGGCATGGGGCAAAGAGCGCTGAACGGGCCCCGAGGACGATGGAGACCTCGGACCTGTGGATGGCATGCCACATCTCTTTCCTCTCCCCTCG
>CAZOXN010000489.1:0-2993 GCA_964583655.1 uncultured Desulfarculaceae bacterium
CATCCCGCGAGCACCACCCCGTACACCCCTAGAGAAGAGATGGCGAAGACGAAGAGGATCCCCACGTTGATGTCCGCTAGCACCCCGAGCCCCAGGTCATATTGGTCCAAAGGGATCCCGAAGAGGCTCTGGCCGAGAATCCCCTTGCCGAAGGGCACCACCGCGAAGGGGATCAGGGCGCAGACAGTCACTATGGCGGGGGCCAGGAGGTAGAGGAACTTGTCCGCCCCGGCCACGGTGATCTCCTCCTTGAATAGGAGCTTTATGCCATCCGCCAGCGGCTGTAGCAGCCCCCACGGCCCCACCCTGTTGGGCCCGTACCGCACCTGGATGAAGGCCAGGACCTTGCGCTCCATGAGGGTCATGTACGCGATGATCGTCATGAGCACGCCTACGGCCAAGAGAACCTTGACCAAGACCAGCAAGACCGCACCCCAAGTCGTCATGCCTATCACTCTCCTCCAGCACTCCCAGGTTTCACCCGCCTTCGTCCATCAAGCCCTCTCCACCCTGACCCGAACGGTCCCTTCCCCCCAACCCACCAGTCTGTTAACTGCCTGGTCCTTGAAATGGTACGGCACCTGCGCCACACCGCGCGGGCCGCGCACCCTAGTGATGACCGGTGCGACCACCTCCCCCCTGGGAGATATCACGCGGGCCTGGTCCCCGTCGTGCAACCCCACCTCCTCGGCATCCTCCCAATGCAGGAGAAGCGTAGGCCCAGGGCATACCTCCATGAGGGAAGGGCTCCACGTGGAAAAGGTCCCTGAGTGGAACCATCGGGTCTGCGGGTGGAGGATCCAGGGGAACTCCTTGCCGTTTCCCTGAAGGAGCCCATCCCCCCATGGTCTCAGCCCCAGCCGAGCCCTTCCGTGCGGGAACTCCTCTGCATAGAGAATGGTCGTTCCCCGAGGCCCACCGTCGCCCTCCAAAGGCCAGGAAAGCCCGCGGCTCGGGATCTCTCCCCACCTGATCCCCCTGTACAGGACAACGTTCCTCCGTATCTCTTCCAAGACCTCCTCCGGCCCCCCATAAGGGAACGCCGCGCCCATGGCCGCGGCCAACTCCATGAAGATGTCGAGGTCCGTTTTGACGCCAGCCGCAGGCTCAAGGGCCTTGCGAAGTCTCTGGATCCTCCTGTCAACGCTGGTGAAGGTCCCTTCCTTCTCCGCGAAGGAGGCCACAGGGAGGACCACATGGGCCAGCTTGGCCGTCTCGGACATGAAGAGGTCCTGGACCACGAGGAACCTCACCCTTCCCAGCGCCCGCTCCACCCAGGCCCTGTCCGGATAGGTCCCCACTGGGTTCTCCCCTACCACGTAAAGGCCTTGCACATGGCCGCCCTCGCATCCCTCCAGGATGGCCTTCGCCCCGCGCCCCTCCGATGGAGGCAAGGAGACATGCCACAATTCCTCGAAGGCCTTCCGGCCCTCTTGATCCCCCACGGAGACGTACCCAGGCAGGAGTCCAGGGACCAGGCCCATGTCCAGGGCGCCCTGGCTGTTGGCCCTTTCACCGTAAATGTGTAGCCCGCACCCCTTGCGGCCCACCTTTCCCACTAGGGCCGCAAGACACGCCGCTGCCCGGGCCAGGTCCACCGGATCGCCAACGCCCAAGGTCCCCACGGACATGAGTATGGACCCAGTGCCTGCCTGGGCGAAGGCCTTGGCCGCCTCGCGAAGCTGGGCCTCCTGGGCCCCTGTGCGCTCGGCCACGACATCCAGACCGAAGGGCTCCACCGCCTCCCTGAGCTCCTCGATCCCTTCTGTCCTGTTCTCCACGAACGCGCGATCCCACAGCCCCTCATCCAGGATGCAACGGATCATGCCGCGAATGGCCAGCCCTTCCGTGCCCGGCCTCACGAAGATGGCCTCTGCCCCCATGAGGTCGCACAGCGATGTGTAGACATGGTCCAGGACGATGACCTTCGACTTCCTTCTTCCCGAGGCCAGGACGACCTGGTTCTTGGCCACGGGGTGGGTCTCCTTGAAATCGCCGCAGACGGCTAAGATCACGTCGGCCTCTCGGATGTCCCGGATCGGGTTGGTGGCGGCCGCGTGCCCAAGGACCGGCATGACCCCTTCGAGCAAAGGCGCATAGCTCAGTCCTGCGCCATGGTCCAAGTGCGGGGTCCCGAGGACTCCCCGGGCCAGACGCTGGAGCACATAAGCCTCTTCGTTGGTGAGGCGGGCCGAGCCCAGCACAGCCAATGCCCCCCCTCCCCCCTGGGACAAGATCTCCCTCCACTGCCCCGCTACCCTCCCTATGGCTTCTCCCCAGGAGACCTCCTCCCATCTCTGTCCATCCCGGATCATGGGCCTGGTGAGGCGGCCCTCAGACTGGACATAGGACCAGCCGAAGCGGCCTTTCACGCAGAGGTTGCCCTCGTTGGTCCCGATGTCGTAACGCGACGATACCTGTACGATCTTCCCCCTCTTGGTCTCCAGGACCATGGAACACCCCAGGCCGCAGTAAGCGCAGATGGTCTCGGTGCGCGCCACCTCCCAAGGCCGGCCCATGGGGCCCAAGGGCTTATATACCAAGGCCCCCACCGGGCACGCCGAGACACACTGGCCGCAGAACTCGCAATCCAGGGGGCGGCCGAAGTCAGTGCTTATCTCGGTCCTGATCCCGCGATTGACGAAGCTCAGCTCATTGACCCCTTGCACCTCGTTGCAGATCCTCACGCAGCAACCGCACAGGATGCAACGATTCATGTCCCTCTTGATGAAATGGGACCTCAGATCCACTGGAAATCTGGGGCTCTCCCTCGGAAACGGGACCTCCTCTACCCCGTATTCCACCACAAGGTCTTGGAGTTGGCAGGCCCCTCCAGCCTCGCACACCGGGCAGTCCAGTGGGTGGTGGCGCAGGATGAGCTGGAGCTGGAGCTTGCGGGCCTCCACCACCGTGGGGGTGTTGGTGAGGACCTCCATCCCGTTCCTCGCTGGGTTGAAGCAGGCCGGCGTCAGTCCGCGCCTCCCCTTGAGCTC
>CAZOXN010000490.1:0-2987 GCA_964583655.1 uncultured Desulfarculaceae bacterium
CCCTATGAAGACATCCCTACCCTCCAGGACCTCGGGTATGGTGCCGCGCAAGCGACCTGGGTTCGTGATCCCCGCCATCTCCAGCTTCACTGGATTCATCCCCTCCTCACGATCGGGGTGTATCGCGCCTATCCGATCGCACAGCACTATGTCTTTGACACCAGCGGAGATCAGTATGCGCGTAACCGCTATGGCAGCAGCCCCTGCCCCGCTCACCAGGACTCTGATCCCGGACATCTCCTTGCCCACCAGTTTGAGGGCGTTTATCAGTGCCGCCAGCACCACCACAGCGGTCCCATGCTGGTCGTCGTGAAACACTGGTATCTCCAGCGTCTGGGAGAGCTCCTGCTCTACGGTGAAGCAGCGGGGGGCCGCTATGTCCTCCAGGTTTATCCCCCCGAAGCTCGGGGCGATGGCCTGCACCACGCGGATGAATTCGTCTGCCTCCTGTGTGGCCACGCAGATGGGGTAGGCCTCCACGCCGCCGAAGGCGTGGAACAAGACGCACTTCCCCTCCATGACCGGAAGGGCAGCGCGAGCCCCTATGTTCCCCAGCCCCAGGACAGCGCTCCCATCGGTGACCACTGCCACTAGGTTGGACTTACAGGTGATCTCGTGCGCAGCCAGAGGCTCCCTGAAGATCAGCCTGGCAGCGCCCACAGCGCTCGCCGGCATATAGAGGAGCTTCAGGATGTTCTGGTCCCTCACGGGGATCTTGGCCCTCACCCCCACCACGCCCCTGTGCCTCTTGTGCAGCTCCAGGGATTCCTCCTGTACCGTCATGGGGCGCTCGGACTTGGGAGGCACCCTGAAGTGTCCTTCGTACACGAAACGCTCCGTCTCCTCGGCCACCCTGCGGGGGTCTACTGATTTCCTGGCGACTCCGGTCCTCATGGCCGCCTCGGCCACTGCGGCGGCCACAGCAGGGGCGTTCTGGAAGTCCATTATATGGGGGATGATATACTCCTCGCACAGGTCTGCTTCGGGGACCCTGGCTGCCAGGGTCTCGGCGGCCCTCAGCCGCATCGCGTAGTTGATGTCCCGCGCCCCCGTGTCCAGGGCCCCTCGAAAGACCCCCGGGAAGACTATGGCGATGTTCAGGGCATTGGGTGTGGGGACCTGAGTCGTGGACAGGGCCACTATCCTGGCCCCCCCGTCTCTTGCCTCGTTGAGGCTTATCTCAGGGACCGGATTCGCGAAGGCCAGCACGATGGGGTCCCTGCTCATGCGGGAGACCATCTCCGCGGTGAGGACGCCACCGGTCGAAAAGCCTATGAACACATCAGCCCCCACCAGTGCATCGGCCAGGCCCCCCCTGATGTTCCTCTTGTTGGTGCGCCAGGCAATGGCGCTCTTGGCCCAGTTCATCCCATAAGGCCGAAAGGTATAGAGGGCCCCCTTGCTGTCACACACCACCAGATCCCGGATCCCCCAGTCCAGTAGGAAGCGGGCCGTGGCTATGCCGGCCGCCCCGGCCCCATTGACGACCACAGAGAGATCCTCCCTTCGCTTACCCGTGATGCGGAGCGAATTGATCAGACAAGCCAAGGCCAGGATGGCCCCTGCGTGCTGGTCGTTGTGCATGACCGGCACGTTCAGGGCCCGTTCGAGCTGCCCCTCTATGACGAAGCAGCGAGGGGCGGAGATGTCCTCCATGCATACAGCCCCGAAGGTCGGCCCCAGGAGGCTCACCGCCTGCACGATCTCCTCCGGGTCCTGGGTGTCCAGACATATGGGAAATGCATCCACCCCAGCGAAGCTCTTGAAAAGGACGCTCCTGCCCTCCATGAGGGGAAGCGCTGCCAACGGACCCAAGGCCCCCTCCCCCAAGACACGTGAGCCATCGGTGATGAGGGCCACCGTGTTTCCCCTGCACGTGTAATCGAAGGAGGTGTCAGGATCGCGAAAGATCTCCAGACACGGCTCCGCCACACCCGGTGTATAGACCACGCTCAGCACATGGCGGTCCTTCACGGGCACCTTGAGCTCTACGCCTATGAGCCCCCGGTACCTCCTTCGATACTCCATGCCCTTGTCTTCCTGCATAAGTCCTCCCTTGGGGGTCAGGCAGTCTTGACAACTGTCATGCCCACTCCTGAGACTCCCTGAAGGAACCTGAGACCTCGGGAAAGGGACCAGAAGATCCTTCTCTAGCGGTTCATTCCAAGGAGCGAAAGAAAGCGGTCTCTACACCCCGAGTCACCAGAACGCCCTAGAGATCCACCCCTCTTGCCTGCACGCGATCTCAAACGCCAGAGATTTCTCTCGTCGACCAATCTAGCCCATCGACCCTCACTTCACCGCATCCCACAGCACATCGCTCAGTTCCTTGACCGCTATCTTTCCCTCCTTCACCGAGGAGGCTGCCTTGCGAAGGACCTGCTCGCATGTGGGACAGGCCGTCACGAGCGTGTCCGCCCCTGTCTCCAAGGCCTCACGGATCCTGGCCTCGGCGATATCGCCCGACATGGTCTGATCAGTGGTGAGGATGCCGCCACCACCCCCGCAGCAACGAGACTGCGCCCGGTTGTGCTTCATCTCCACCACCTGATACCCCAGGGCCTTGAGGATCTCCCTGGGCTCCTCTGTGATCTTCAGGCCCCTGGAGAGGTCACAAGGGTCATGGTAGGTGACGACCTTCCCATCTGCTGGGACCTCCCTCCCCTTGAGCTTCTCCAGGACCACCTGCATGATGTGCCTGGCCGGGAAACCGTACTCCTCCTTGAGGAACAGGACGCAAGAAGGGCAAAACGCCACGAACTCCTGGGAATTGAATCGGTCCAGGAACCTCTTCTTGTACTCCTCGAGGGACCTCTTGAACCCCAGGATCGCCATGGGATACCCGCAGCAGAGGCCGCCCTCCACCCGGGCCGGGAGCCCCAGCCGCTCCATGATCCTCAGGTAACGCTTGGTCTTGTTGAGGCGCGAACCGTACTGGCAGCCCAAGAACACCACTGCCTCGCCCTCGGAAACAGGGACCTCCATGG
>CAZOXN010000491.1:0-2984 GCA_964583655.1 uncultured Desulfarculaceae bacterium
CCTCGAAGTGATGCGTCGTGCCCAGGCAGATGGCACACGAGCATCTATCATAAACGATCCGGCCCCACAGCGGCAACTCGTCCACGGCCAGGCTGCCTCTGAGCGTCATCCGCGCGCGTGAAAGGCCGTCAGTGTGCCTCTGCCCAGTCCTTCCCCCAGCCCATCTCCACCCGGAGCGGGACGCGCATCCTCTCCACCCCCTCCATCTCCTCTCTCACCAAGGATTCCACTGTGTCCCGCTCACCCTCCGGCACCTCAAAGAGGAGCTCGTCGTGAACCTGAAGGAGCATCCGGGTGGCGAGGGCCCTGGCCTCGATCTCCCCCTGGATGGAGATCATCGCCTTCTTGATCAGGTCTGCGGCCGTGCCTTGGATGGGCGTGTTTATGGCCGCGCGCTCGGCGAACTTCCGCACGCTCTTGTTGGAACTCGATATCTCTGGCAGGTAACGCCTTCGCCCCATCAAGGTCTCCACGTACCCTTTCTCCCTTGCCCCCTCCACGATCCGATCCAAGAAGTCTCGCACCCCTCTGTATCTCTGGAAGTAGCCCTCTATGTAAGCCTGCGCCACCTTAGGCTCCACCCCCAGTTCCCTTGCCAGGCCAAAGGCACTCATGCCATAGACGATGCCGAAGACGATGACCTTGGCCTCCCTGCGCATCTGCTCAGTGATCATTTCAGGGGAGACACCGAAGATCTCCGCTGCCGTCCTCGCGTGGACGTCCTCCCCCTTGTGAAATGCCTCCATCAGTATCGGGTCCTCAGAGAGATGAGCAAGGATGCGAAGCTCCACCTGGCTGTAATCGGCCGATAGGAACCACCACCCCTCCTCTGGCACAAAGGCCTTGCGGATGCGCCTTCCCATCTCTCCGCGGACCGGGATGTTCTGGAGATTGGGCTCCGATGAGCTCAGTCGCCCTGTGGCGGTGACCGTCTGATTGAAGGAGGTGTGAATCCTGCCTGTGTCGGCATTGAGCATCTGCGGCAAGGCCTCTACATATGTGGACTTTAGCTTGGAGAGGGTCCTGTATTCCAAGACCTTGGCCGGCAACTCGTGACCCTTGGCCAGTTCCTGCAGGACCTCCATGTCCGTGGAGTAACCTGTCTTGGTCTTCTTGACCACCGGGAGCTTGAGCCTTTCGAACAGGACCTGGGCGAGCTGCTGGGGGGAGTTGATATTGAAAGGCCCCCCAGCGAGCCCTTGGATCTCCAGCTCCAGGCGCAGCAGATCATCTCCCATCTCCCTCGCGAGCTCGCTTAGCCGCTCCACGTTCACCCTTATCCCGTGCATCTCCATCCGAGCAAGGACAGGGATCAGTGGCATCTCCAGCTCCCTGAAGAGTCTTTCCGTCCCTTCTGCTAACATCTTGGGTAGGAGCACCCCGCAGAGCCGGAAGGCCACGTCCGCCGCATGACAAGCGAACACCGAGGCCTCCCCCACCGGGATCTCAGCCAGGGGCAGGGCCTTCCTCTGCCCTCCGGAGGGGGCCTGGGGCGGCACAATCTTCTCGTCCAGGTATTCCAGGGCAAGATCCCCCAAGCTGTGGGAACGACGGGAGGGGTTCAAGACATAGGAGGCCACCATGACGTCCGTTCCAATCCCCCTGAGGCAGACCCCACGGGCTGCCAGGAGGGTGATGGCGGACTTGAGGTCATGCCCCACCTTTCGCACAGAGGAGTCCTCCAGCATGGGACGCAGCGTCTCCAAGACCTCCGCGGCGGGGAGTTGCGATGCACCTTCGTCTGCCCGATGCCCCAAGGGGATGTAGCGAGCCGTCTCGCCCCTCCCACAGAAGGCGAGTCCCACCAACTCCGCCCGCATAGCCCCTGGCGGGTCCGCTGCTACGTGGATGGCGAACTCCCCTGCCTGCCAAAGCCCCTTGACCATCTCCTGCAGGGCAGTCCATTCTGTGACGGTCCGATAGTCCCTGCCCGAGATCCCCTCCGCTTGGGTCCACTCCTCGAGCAGGCCATGAAACTCCAACTCCTTGAAGATCGCCCTCAACCTCTCACGGTCCGGGACCCTTGGTCTGAGGTCCTCCAGGCCCACATCCAAAGGCACCCTGCAGTCCACTGTGGCGAGTTGTTTGCTCAAACGGGCTTGATCCGCGTACTTCCTCAGGACCTCCCGGAGCTTCCCACTGGGCACTTCTTCGACGCGGGCCAGCAGGGCCTCGAGTCCACCGAATCCCCGGATGAGCTCCCTGGCGCGTTTCTCCCCGATGCCAGGGACCCCCGGGATGTTGTCGGAATCGTCCCCCATCAGCCCGAAGACATCCGGGAGCAAAGACGGGGGGACGCCATACCTCTCCAGCACCTCTTGCTCGTGATAAGAGCGGTCGTACATCGTGTCCAAGGTGATGACCCGCGGGGAGATGAGCTGAAGCAGGTCTTTGTCCCCGGTGATGATGATCACCTCATGCCCCTCGGCCTCCATGGCGCGAGCCAGGGTCCCTATGACATCGTCGGCCTCGTAACCCTCCTTTTCCAGGAGACGGATCCCCATTGCCTCCACGATCTGCCGGATCCAGGGGAGCTGGGCTCGCAGGGCGTCAGGCATCTCCGGTCTGTTGGCCTTGTATTGCTCGTAGACGAGGTGTCGGAAGGTCGGACCCTTGGCATCCAGCACCACCGAGAGATAGGGCGGACGGAATTCGCGCATGAGCTTGGTGAGCATCGTGGTGAAGCCGTATGCCGCGTTGCTGGGGAGCCCGCGGGAGGTCTTGAGGTCCCTGATGGCGAAGAAGGCCCTGTAGATGTAGGAGCTTCCATCCACCAGGTAGACCCTGTCCCCATCGGACATCACGATCTCCCCGGCTCAGACGAATCGTCGGATGAGGAGCTAGGGCGAACGAAGAAGAGGAAGGCCATGGCGGGTCTGCGCGAGGACTCCTTGGTCACGAAACGGACGTCCTCCAGCTCCCATCCCAGGCAGACGAGCTCATTGATGAGTCTCTCCAGCTCCTCATCGGTCACGGTGCTCGTC
>CAZOXN010000492.1:0-2984 GCA_964583655.1 uncultured Desulfarculaceae bacterium
GGATGGGCATGTCCTGCTGGGACTGCTGCCCTACGGGGTGCATTACACCGAGAGCCTGGAGTGGCATCGGGTGATGATCCCAGGGGAAAGGCTGAAGATAGTGGGGGAGTTGGTGGCCGTGCTTCCGCACCGAAGTGGCACTTATGTCGTGACCAGGTACGTCGGCTCGGATGAAAGGGGCAGCCCTGTATTCACGGAGCACTTCGGGTGGTTGTTCCGCGGGGTGAGCTGCACCGATGGAGGCCGAGGGGCAAAGGCCCTTCCCAGGTTCCCCGACGTCCCCACGGGCGGGACCCCAATTTGGGCGGTCGAGATGCCCATCGGTCCGATGGCGGCCCACGTGTACGACGGGTGCGCGGACATCCACAACCCCATCCATACCTCCAGGCGCTTCGCCCGCTCCGTGGGCCTCCCGGACAACATCCTCCACGGCACTGCCACCCTCGCCATGGCCGTCAAGGAGATCGTGGACCGGGAGGCAGGCAGGGACCCTAGGCGGATCAGGGCGCTGGGATGCCGGTTCTCTTCCATGGTCTTCCTGGGCACGAATGCGAGGGTCCAGCTCCTGGCCAGGATCGAAGGAGCGGACGGCAGGTTGCTGTTTTTCGAGGTTCTGACCATGGAGGGCAAGAAGGCCATAAGGGATGGTGTTGTTTCCTTGTCGGCTGTGTGACGCAGCGGGGATGGGCGAGATGCCACTTTGCGAAGACCGCGACGTCCGTGTTCCTTGGGGGGTCACGGCCCGTGGATTCTTTCATGCCGCTATGGGCGGCTGAAGGGGGTGTTATGTTGAAGAGGTCTTTGGCGTTTCTTTCGCTGGTCTGCCTGTTCATCCTAGAGGCTGGGTGTATGGGGACGTTGAGGGAATATGAACCCAAGTCCTCAGTGGAGACATCCGTAAAAGAAGCCTTGACCAACTACGAGACCGCGTACAACAAGCATGATCTGGAAGGGCTCGTGCGGTCATTTCACCAGGACGCGGAGATCGTCGCCGAGGGCGGGGTAAAGCCGTTTCCCCGTGATCGCTTCCGCGTGGCACAGTTTCGCGATGTCTTCCCCCACGCCATGGCATCCAATCCAGTCATGGCCCTGAGCGAACCGTACATCTTCCTCATCGTGGACAGTGGGGACAAGGCGGTCTTGGAGGTCCTGACGACCCTCGGCAAGGAGAAGATCCCGTCGAAGTTCTCCATGATACGCGATGGAAACAGATGGGTCATCATGAAGATCCTCTATTACTGACTCCCTAGAGCATCCCGCTGTGCCCTGCCTTGGAGGGCTGACACCGAGGGCTGTTCAGACGAACCAGGAGGGCCATCTCGCCGGAGGTTCTGAATCCTGGCAGCGGCGGCCACCGGGAAAGGCAAGAGGAGGCTGAGGGTTGGATGGAGGAGTTGGGGTGCTGGTCCCCTCCAGCTAGATACCTACGGAACAAAAAGTAGATATTGACAAACTTTAGATTTCGTGTATAAATAGATCACGTAGAAAATGCTCGGGCTGCAGGACCGGTATTGGCCCGGGTATTTCCTTGGCGTAGTCCGCTTGGTCCAAAGGGACCCTGGCCGCATCGGCCGGGGGTGAATCCCTGCGAGGGGCACAGGGAGGGCTTCTGCGCCGGCTCCATGGGTGCGCACGCGGCGCGCGAGAGACCATTCTCAGTTGCCGGGGAGGGAGGTGAGGAAACATTAGGCTCTCGTCTTTTCCGGTTCGGCGTTCAGGGGGAGATGGGTGAGTACGTCAATCCAGGAAGGATCCAGTCGATAATCGAGGAGGGCGCGAGATGGATTTCAACTTCACAAAGGAACACGAGATGTTTCGAGCGGAGGTGAGGAAGTTCGTGCAGAGGGAGCTTCCCCCCTTGGTCCCGATCATGGAGGACAACCAGTTTCCCCACGAGATCCGAAAGAAGATGGCGGAGTTCGGCTTCTACGGGATCCTCTTCCCCAAGGAATACGGGGGTCAGGAAGGGGATTACACGATGCTCGTCATCGCCATGGAGGAGATCGCCAAGGAGTTGCCGGCATTGGCCATACATGTCCAGTTGAGCGCGGTCGCAGGAGACGAGTTCAGGAAATACGGGACAGAGGAGCAGAAGCAGGAGTGGCTGGTGCCGCTCATCAAGGGCGAACACATCGTCTGCTTTGCATTCACGGAGCCGGACACGGGATCTGACCCTGGCATGTTGAAGACCACAGCGACACCGGCCAATGGGAAGTATGTGATCAACGGGGCCAAACGATTCATCACCCACGCCACCATGGCCAAGGCCTGCCTTACGTTCGCCAAGGAGCCGAACGGGGATATCAGCCTCTTCATCGTCCCGCTTCAGGGCGATGGGGTATCCTTTGGGCCCATCGAGGACAAACTCGGGCTCAGGGGGACGATCCTATCGGACATCTATTATGACAACGTTGAGATCCCGGAGGAGAATCTGCTCGGCAGTCACGGGGGGAAATTCAACGAGCTCAAGGAGGCCATGTTGTTGGGAAAGATGTGCCTTTCCGCCCAGTGTTTGGGGATCATGGAGGCCTGCCTCGAGGAATCCGTGAAATATGCCGAGAACCGCTTCCAAAGAGGGAGACCCATAAGCACGTTCCTGAGCATCCGCACCCACATCGCCGAGATGGCCTCCAAGATCGAGGCCTGCCGCTGGCTCCTCTACCACAACGCTTGGCTCTCCGACAACAAGATGAATAACATCCGTGAGGCAGCCATAAACAAGCTCTTCATCACCCAGACAGCCGTTGAAGTCGTCAGGAGCGCGGTGCAGGTCCACGGCCCCTATGGGATATGCAAGCAGTACAAGGTAGAGCGTCTTTTCAGGGACGGGAAAATGTATGAGCTCCTGGAAGGGACCTCCGAGGTCCAGAGGGAGCTCATCGCCAGGAGGGTCATAGGCAGGCCGTCCAATCTGCTGGGATGATGCGAGGGCCTGGCGCTGGAGCGGAGGAGGGAAGGGGATGAAGGGCGTCGTTTCCCTGGTG
>CAZOXN010000493.1:0-2961 GCA_964583655.1 uncultured Desulfarculaceae bacterium
CGCCTGGCAGGATTCGAACCTGCGACCTACGGATTAGAAGTCCGTTGCTCTATCCCGCTGAGCTACAGGCGCTCGGTGTGACGACCATTCGATGCCTTACCATCATATGGGCTTCCACCATCCCTGTCAAGCAACGGGCTGGCCCTGTCAAGAGGCCGAGACCGCGTTCAGGAGGGACCAAAAGCGCGGGCCGTAGGGCAGGCCACTCATCTGCTGGGGCGCGTCCTGGGATCCCTCTCAGGCGGGGTCAGGATTCCAACGGGGCGAGCACATCCTCAGGGCTGATCTCCCGCAGGTGGTCGCGGTACATGGCAGGGAGTCCCTGATAGAGGGCTGCTCCCAGGCGGTTGCTCCTCGCCAGTTCCTCAGAGACCTCGCCCAGGATGCGGGCAGGGACCCCGGCCACCCTCATCCTCGGTGGGACCTTGAATCCCCCCAATAGCACGCTCCCGGCTCCGACGACCGACTCTCTCCCCACGTGGACCCCGTCGAAGAGGATGGCCCCCATGCCGATATGGACCCTTTCCTCCAGGGTGGCTCCATGGATGATGGCCCCGTGGCTCACGTGGCACTCATCGCCCATTTGCACCGAGGCATCCGGCCCTGCATGAAAGACGCAATTCTCTTGGACGTTGGATAGCCTTCCCACCCTGATCGTCCCCCAGTCACCCCTGAGGATGGCCCCTGGTCCTATGTAGCAACCCTCGCCGATTTGCACATCGCCAAGGACCACCGCCAAGGGGTGAACGTATGCGGTGGGGTGGACCCTGGGCTTCTTGTCCTTGAAGGCGTAATAAGGCATTACCTTCTCCGCGAGGATTTCCCTTACTGCTGTTCTATCATCGTTGGGGTCACACGGTAGGTGGTGTTACGGCTGTCCATGGCGTTGACCATCAGGGTGTAGCTGCGGCCATCGGCGCTGGTGTATTGGATGGAGGAGCCGTTGAGCTTGGAATCGCTTGCGCTGGGCGGGAGGTTTGGATAAACCAGGATGGATCTCAACCTCTGCCAGGCGGTCTCCCCGCTGCCGATCTCGGCTGTGAGGGGGTATCTCATGATCTGGAGATCCCCGACGTACATGGCGAGGCCGTTTCGGATGTTCTCCAGATTGGCTATGGCCGTTCCCCTGGTCGCCTTGTCCTTGAACTCGCGATAGGCAGGGATCGCCACTGCCGCCAAGATCCCGATGATGGCCACGACGATCATGAGCTCCACGAGGGTGAATCCCCCATTCCTGCTGATCCGGTCACTGTGTGTGGCACAATCTCGCTTCACCGTCCAGTCGAGGGCTTCCTTGCGGTTCATGATCCCGGCCATCTTTCCTCCTCTGCTAATGGTTCCCCGCGATCCCGATCCACAACGTCCCATGGAGGATCGCGATCCGTGCAAGGCTCCTGAAAAGGACTGTGGCCTCTCTCGTCCCGTGCCTACACACACATATCCAGATCCCTGTGGAGACAGAATATCGAGCCCGAATTCGCGATCAGGCGCGATCATATCGCGGAAGGCCCCTGATTTCAAGCGATAAAATCGGCCCAAATCCACCGCCTAGCTGGCAGAAGGAGGGGTGCGAGGGGGTGCTGGGTGGATTTTCGCTTCCTAGTGCTTACACCGACGGAAGTCGGAGACGCGTTCCGATTGAATCCTGACACTGATTCCAAGGGAACCCTCGGGTGTGTATTCCGGGGTGGGGCGGCGCTGAATGAATCCCAGCTCGGCCGTTACCATCGGAAACGCGGCGGTCATCGGGGCCGCAAGTGTGGTGCCCCAGGCTGTTTCGAGATATGGAGTGGCCTCCGGGATTCCCGGGCGCTTGCTGAGAATGCGCTTCGCACAGCACTTGGCGGAAAGGCTTTAGGCTTCCCCTTGGTGGGACCGGCCAACGTCGCTTATCGAGGAGAGATGGAGGGACTTCCGAAATCTGGATCGATTTCCCGAAATGTCCGCCCGACGGCATCCAGCTGATGTGTCCTGGGAAACCGGATGGGCCGTTGGGGAAATCCAGGGGGCAGCGAAGGCGTGAACAACTCGCGCGTTTCCCACCGAGGCCCTCATCACGGACGGCCGGAGACCGTTGTCCGCTTGGAAAACCATGCGGTCCACGCGAAGGCATTTTCCGCAGGGCGCTCCCTCCAGGGTGTGAGCAAGCTGTCGGGCCCGATCCGGAATCGATTCCCGCGCCATGTCACCGAACGGCTCAGCAGGGGCGCGAACCACAGGATGCCAACGAACACGTCTTTGAGTGGGGACAGAAGAAAATGCCAGAATGGGATCCTCGCGGAGATCCGCCGGGCCAGGAAGTAGTCGCCCGCCATCTTCAAGACGCTCACCCCGCCGGCGAATGCCACCGTTGAACCCGTCGGGCCCCAGAACAGCAGCGGCAGCCACGAGACGAAGACCGAGTTGCTGATCAATTCGAAAAGATAACGGAAACCACCGATGCGCCACCGCATCTTCCCCCACCGGGTGTGGCGGTTGATGAATCGCCGAACACCCCAGTAGTGGTTCACGTTGTCGATGGGATACTCGGACAGTACCACCTTCAGCCCCATAGAGTGGATTTTTCTCCCGAGAACGTAGTCCTCGGCAAGTACATCGCGCACCGCGAACAGACCGCCCGCGGCCTCCAGGTCGATCCGTCGCATTAACATGGACTTGCCCACGACACAAGGCATTCTCAAGAACCGATCCAGAAAACAGACGCTTCCCATGATGAACGAGTTGAGATGCAGGTTCTCGAATATGGCCCCGAGGGTGCGGCCACCCATGCCTCTGATGGGATTGCTTACCAGGCCCACAGCGGGGTTCCGCATGGGCTCGATGATGGCCCGCAAGTAGTCCGGACCGACCCTCACGTTGCTGTCGCTGATGAGGATGTACGGGTGCTTGGCCCTTCGGTATGCCGCGAGCAGATTGTTCACCTTGGGGTTCAAGCCGATCTGGCAGTCCTCCACCACGATG
>CAZOXN010000494.1:0-2956 GCA_964583655.1 uncultured Desulfarculaceae bacterium
GGTCCACCGGGTTCCTCACCGATCCCAGGGCCGGGACCACCTGCTTGAGCCTCTCCTTGGTCGGCCCGAATATCTCCGCCACCTCCAGGCCCAGCTCCGCGCAGCGCTCGGTGAGGAGGACCCCTCCCCCTCCGGACTCGGTCATGATCCCGACCCTCTTGCCCTTGGGCAGCTCGGTGGAGGCCAGGGCCATGGAGAAGTCGATGAGCTCGTCTATGTCATGGGCCAGGAGGACCCCCTCCTGCTTGAAGGCCGCCTCATAGGCGCTGGCGGATCCCACCATGGCCCCTGTATGGGAGTAGGCCGCCCTCTTTCCTGCCTCGGTCCCGCCGACCTTGAGCAGGACCACGGGCTTGCCCTCTTGCGCTGCCCCCTTCAGGCCCCTCAGGAGCTTCTGGCCGTCCTCCACCCCGGCCAGGAACCCGGCGATCACCCTGGTATGCTGATCCTCCACCATGTAATCGAGGAAGTCGCAGAACTCCAGGTCCGCCTCGTTGCCCGTTGCCGCCCAGTGGCTTATCCCCAGCCCCACCCGCATGGCCCTCACGAATATGGCCGCCCCGAAGGCCCCGCTCTGGGTGATGAGCCCTGTCCTGCCAGGGACCATCTCCTTGATCACCTCCAGGGACTGGGAGAAGGTGGCGACGCTGCGGTGGACCAGGCTCAGAAAACCCGTGGTGTTGGGACCGTAGATGAGCATCCCTGTTCTTCGTGCGAAAGAGGTGAGCTCCCGCTGAAGGGCCCTGCCCTCCTGGCCTGTCTCGGCGAACCCGCCGCTTATGATGATCGCCGCCTTCACCCCCTTCTCGAGGCCCGCCTCCAGGTTCCCCAGGACCTCATTTGCGGGGATGATGACCATGAGCACGTCTATCTCGCCAGGGACCTCCTGGATGGACGGGTAACATGGGACCCCCGCGATCTCGGTGTACTTGGGGTTGATGGGATATATCCTTCCTGGATACCCGAACCTGAGCATGTAGGCCAAAGGCCTCCCGCTCACCTTGTTGAGGTCCGCGGAGGCCCCGAGGATCCCTATGGAGTGCGGGTTGAAGAGGTATCGCAGATTCTCTCTCCTGGCTTCATTCATGGGGTATCCCCCCGGACAGCCCGTGAGTTCCTGTTCCCATGCTCATCCTCATCCCTCTTCGGCCTCACTCCTCCTTGGCCTTGGTGTAACGCTGGTCAGGGTCCAGCTCCCGCAGGATCCTCAACTCGTCTCTCGTGGGAGGCTCTGTCACTGGCACATCCTTCGGGATGATGATCTCGAAGCCGGTCCTATCCACCACCTCCTCCACCGTGGCCCCTGGATGCAGGGCCTCCAGGCGCATCCTCCGGGACTCCGGGTCGAAACCGAAGATGCCCAGGTGGGTGATGACCTTGTAGACCCCACCTACCTTCAACCCGGCCTTCTCCCTGGTATCGCCCCCCTGGAGGTACCCAGGTGTGGTTATGAAGTCCACCCTCTTGACGAACCTCTTCTTCTCATGGTGCATGGCCACGAGGATCTTGGAGGCGAGACTCGCGATGTCATTGGCCCCCCCGGTCCCTGGCAGCCTCACCTTGGGGTTCTTTGGGTCCCCGATAAAGGAGCTGTTGAGGTTTCCGTACTGGTCGATCTGGGCCCCTCCGAGGAAGCCGTAGTCCACGTAACCCCGCTGCTGGAGGAGCAGGATGTCCGTTATGGACAAAAGCATGTTGGCCCTTCGGGCCGCACGCTGCTCGTTGGTGGAAGGGGGGAGCTTGCCTGGTTCCACGTGGGGGCCTATGACCCCTCCCTCGAACAGGATGGTCAGCCGCGGGGCGTGCGTCTTCTGTGCCAGGATGCACGACACCAGCGGCATGCCGGCCCCACCGAAGACGATCTTCCCATCCTCCAGGACCCTGGCGCTCATCACGGTGACCAACTCGGCGGTGTTGTAAGCCTCTCTAGTCATTGTACACACCCCTCCCACTCACGGTCGCTTGCAGGATCTCCTTGAACCCCAGCATCTCCAGATAATCGTTCCAGCTCTCAGGGGCGTACACGTACTCGTCCAGATACTCCTTGACCCCCTCTGGCCCCTTGCCCATCATGAGCTTCACGTAATAGTCCATGTGTCGGAAGTTCGGCTCGTACTGCCCATAGCACTCGTGGGGGAGGCATCCGTACGGGACCTCCACCACGGCATCCACGCAGAAAAAAGGGATGGTGGTGCGATCCGGATTCCTCCTGACCTGATCATTGCTTATGATCCTCTCGGTGGTGACGATCACCCTGTCGGCGGCCAAGGCTATGTCGTTGTCCATGAAGGGCAGCCCCTCGCCCTGCACGTTTCCGTAAGGGTCGCACTTCTGCGCATGCAGGATGGCCACATCCGGGTTCAAGGCAGGCACCAAGGCAAGCTTCTCCCCCGTGTAAGGGCACTCCATCTCCTTCATCGGTACCCTGGGGAAGAGGTCCGAGCCGAGCATCGCCCTGGTGGGGATGAAGGGGATGCCCATGGCCCCGGCCCTGAAGCGAAGGCCCAGGCTCATATGGCTCCATTCCTCGAATACCGCCAGCCTCTCCTGCATGTAATGGCGCATCACGCGCGATACCCCCCATGTCACCCCGGGACTGAACCAGCTCGTGATGAAATGGCCGCACGCCCCTGCCACCAGGAGGAGATCGCCCTCGGTGGAGGTGATGCTCCTGCAGTAGACCAGCCCCTTCCTCCTCTGCCTTATGATCTCCCAGATGGCGGCCATGGGGGTCCTGGAGTAATGGCAGCCACCCGCTGCGACCACGTCTCCGTCTCGTATGAGCCCAATGGCCTCCTTGAGGGACATGACCTTTTCCCTGAGCCCCCTGTCCTTGTGCTCCATCGCTTCTCGCAACTGCGTGTAAGGTCTCATCTTCGCTCTCGTCCTCCGCTGGGAACTCCTCCGGCGCACGGATCGGCTGGGAAAAAAGGGCGGGTCCCCGCCCCGCCCCGCC
>CAZOXN010000495.1:0-2951 GCA_964583655.1 uncultured Desulfarculaceae bacterium
CGTTCGCATATCTCGACGAACTCCTCCCGGTTGTAGGCGATCCCGCCGCCAGAACCACCCAGGGTAAAGGAGGGCCGGATAATGGTGGGAAAGCCGATCCCGCCCTGCACCTCCATGGCCTGCTCGAAACCGTCACTGTCGATACCGAAACCGTCCTCACTGGCCACATCTTCGGTGAGGTCCACCGGAAAACCGTAGGTGTCGTAAAGCCGAAAAACCACCTCTCCCGGCACGATCCGCAGGCCCTCGGCCCTGAGACGATCCTTCTCCTCGCTCAGGATCCGAAGGCCCTTGTCCAAGGTCTCAGCAAACCTCTCTTCCTCCCTGAGGAGGATCTGGGAGATAGCGGCCCTCCTCTGTTGCAGCTCAGGATAGGCCTCCTTCATCTCCTCCACCACGACTTGCGATGCCTTGTGGAGGAAAGGCCCCTCGATTCCCAGGAGACGGCCGTGTCTTGCCGCGCGGCGTATGATCCTCCTCAGCACGTACCCCCTTCCCTCATTGGAGGGGACGATCCCCTCGGAGATGAGGAATGTGACCCCACGTGCGTGGTCGGCCACCACGCGCATGGAGATGTCCGCCTTGCCATCTCCCCCATAAGCCCTGCCGGAGATCTCCTCCATCAGGCGGATGATGGGGGAGAAGAGGTCGGAGTCGTAGTTGCTGAGCTTTCCTTGGAGGACCGCTGTGATGCGCTCCAGTCCCATGCCCGTGTCGATGCTCGGTCTGGGCAAAGGGGTGAGCCTCCCTTCGTGATCGCGGTTGTACTGCATGAAGACCAGGTTCCAGAGCTCCAAGTACCTGTCGCAGTCGCACCCCACCCGGCATTGAGGTGAGCCGCAGCCCACCCCAGGTCCTTGGTCTATCACGATCTCAGAACAGGGACCACACGGACCCGTATCCCCCATCTGCCAGAAGTTGTCCTTGGTGGAGCAGGCCACGATGCGCTCAGGGGGGACATACCGGCCCCAGATCTCCCTGGCCTCCTCATCAGGTCCCAGGCCCATCTCCCCGTCGCCCTCGTGGATGGTCACCCAGAGTCGTCCCTCGGGCAGGCCTAGCTCCCTCACCAAGAGGTCCCAGGCCATCTCTATGGCCCCCTCCTTGAAGTAATCCCCAAAGGAGAAGTTGCCAAGCATCTCGAAGAAGGTGTGATGCCGGGCCGTCCTCCCCACGTTCTCCAGGTCGTTGTGCTTGCCGCCCGCGCGCACGCACTTCTGGGAGCTGGCGGCGCGGACATATTCGCGCTTCTCTTCCCCGAGGAAGACCTTCTTGAACTGCACCATCCCGGCGTTGGTGAAGAGGAGGGTAGGGTCGTCCTTGGGGACCAATGGGGAACTAGAGACAATGGCATGCCCCCTCCTGCCGAAGAACTCTAGAAAGTAACGCCTTATCTCAGATCCTGTCATCACCCTCTTCCGGCTTGGCCCAGTTCGTCAAAAACAAGGGGAGAGGAGACAGATCCCCCCTGAGCCCACAGTTGTGGCAACTGGTCTCCACGGAACCGCGGTGGGCCCTTTCCTGACCGAACTCGCGATGCAAACCATCCGGATAGTATCCTAGGCCCCTCACCGATGGTACAACCCATCTCCAGCAGCGTATCCCTTGATGACCCTGCCTATGACCTCCGAGGAATATCCCCTCCTACCCAGGTATCCCGCCAAGCGGCGCAAACCCCTCTCTCCCTCGACCCCGGGATGGGCTCTCACATAGCGCCTCGCAGCGGCCTTGGCCAGGCCCTCCTCGTCCCTTCCCTCCATCACCTGCGCCACGATTGCGGACGCCACCACGGGATCGACCCCGCGGCGAGCAAGCTCCTCCTTCACTCGCGCCGGACCCCACCCTGACCTCTCCAACCGGTCCAGGGCCACGGCCATGGCCACCCTCCCATCGTTCAAGTACCCCCACCCCTTGAGCCTCTCGAGGGTACCCTTCACGACATCCTCGCTGAAACCCTTGGCTTGCAGGAGCCTTCGGATCTCCAGCTCTGTTCGGTCCCGTGCGGCCAATCGCCTCAGGGCTAGCTGGGTGGCATCCTTGACCTCGCTGGACAACTGGGCCTCACTCTATATCCAGCTTCAGCTCCGACTCCTCCTCCTGTGTCCCGGCCCAACGCGACTCGCTGGTCCCGGATATGCCGCTCACCTTCAAGGCGAAGTCGTCGGGGTTGCTGGCATTGGCCACGGCCTCGTCGTAGCTTATGACGCCCCTTCGGAACATGCTCATGAGGGACTGGTCGAAGGTCAACATCCCGTAACTCGCCTGCCCTTGGGCGATGGCATCATGGATCTCCCGGGTCTTGAGCTCCTCGGCGATACACTCCCTGATCCTAGCCGTGGAGAGCATCACCTCCACGGCAGGCACCCTCCCCAGCCCGTCGGCCCTACTCACCAGCCGCTGGGAGATGATCCCCTTGATAACGGAGGAGAGCTGAAGCCTGATCTGTTTCTGCTGTTGGAAGGGGAATACTGCCACGATACGGTTTATGGTCTCCTGGGCGTCCAGGGTGTGCAAGGTGCTGAAGACGAGATGGCCGGTCTCTGCGGCCAGGATGGCGATCTCTATGGTCTCCAGGTCCCGCATCTCCCCCACCAGGATCACGTCCGGGTCCTGGCGGAGGGCCACCCTCAGGGCCGAGGCAAAGGAGCCAGTGTCCTGTCCAACCTCCCGCTGGTTGATGATGGCCTTCTTGTCCCGGTGGAGGAACTCAATGGGGTCCTCTATGGTGATGATGTGGCAGTTGCGGTTGTTGTTGATGTGGTTCACCATGGCCGCCAAAGTGGTGGACTTGCCGCTCCCGGTGGTCCCTGTCACCAGCACCAGGCCGCGAGGCTCCATGGCGATCTTCTCCAGGATGGGTGGCAGGTTGAGCTCGCGTATGGTGGGGGGGTCCACGGATATGGTCCTCAGCACCAGACCCATGGAATCCCTCTGGGAGAAGATGTTCACCC
>CAZOXN010000496.1:0-2951 GCA_964583655.1 uncultured Desulfarculaceae bacterium
AGAAAGGGGGTAAGTGATCAGGGGGGGTGGCGTTTCTCGGAGCGGCTTGCCTGCTGCGTCCGGCTTAGCGCAGGCAGGGCGGAGATTTGAAGCGAAGAGAAACGCCACCACCTCCCCGTGGCCAATCGCCCCGAGACGTCCATGGGCGAGCTGTTTCTGGTATAATAGAAACTTGTCTGAGACGCTAGCCGCCAAGAGCAGGAAGTGCCAGGGAGGTGGATCTCAGGGCATGAGAGTGGAAAGGAGAGGGTATCTGAATCAGGGTCTTAAGCGATTTTTCCACTGGCTGACCCTCAGGACCTTCCAGGACCTACAGATCCAGGACAGGGAGGTGGCCGATTATGTCTCGGATCTCCTGGCCAGCTTCGCGAGGACAGATCGCCTCTATGGGGTTCGCGATGCCCAGGGCAGGCCGCTGGAGGGGGTTGTGGAGATGCTCTTGGAGCTCGAGAGGGCCCCTGGTGGCATCCGAGAGGAGCGAGATTTCTTCCAGCAGATGGGAGACTATCTCCTGTTCATGGCCGGGATCTTCAAGGAGTACGTGGAGTCTCATGGATTCCTGGAGTACTACCTCACAGAGGGATCCCGTTCTTACCGCAGGGTCTGGGAGGTGGAGCAGGGGCTCCTGAGCCCCAAGACCAGGCTGTTCGAGCGCCTCTGGCGGTCCTTCGAGTACAATGCTGGGGCCCTCCATTATATGCGCAAGACCTTTTTCCGCGAGGCCCCGGCAGGAGATCCCTTCGAGAGTTGGCACCGGCGGGTGCTGTTGCTGGCCAATTGACCGCCTCGGCGGCTCTTCTTACGCCGAGCGCCGGTGCGGCACATGCCCTCGTCCAGTGATGAGAGGCCTCCCCCCTGTGTCATGACGAGGGAATTCCACCGAGAGTCTCGGAAGGTTTCAACAGGCCTGCCGGGTCTGGAGGAGATAGGATGTGCCAAGAAGATATGTCCATAAGAAAAGAATTGGAGCCGCTCTTCAATCCACGATCGGTGGCCGTGATAGGGGCCACCAACCAATGGAACAAGTGGGGGTTCTCGACCTTCGTTTCCGTGCTGGACGGGTTCGAGGGCAAGGTCTATCCCGTCAACATCCAGGAGCCGCAGGTCTTGGGGAGGCGGGCTTACAGGAGGGTCACAGAGATCCCTCCTGATGAGCCAGTGGATCTAGCGGTCTTCGTGATCCCTGCCGAGGCCATCCCGGAGGTGATGGAGGATTGCGTCAGGAAGGGCGTCCGGGCGGGGGTCATCATCTCCGCGGGGTTTGCCGAGACCGGTGAGGCGGGGAGGAGGTTGCAGGCAGAGGTCTGCAGGATCGCCAGAAAGGGCCCTATCCGTTTCATCGGGCCCAACTGCATGGGTTTCTATACGGGGTCCTCCGATCTCAAGGCCTTCATGTTTCCCCTCTCCCTGAGGAAGGGCCCGCTGGCCTTCGTGTCCCAGGGCGGGAACGTCGGGGCGGCAGTGGTCCAGACAGCGTATGCGAGGGGCATGGGATTCCACAGGTACGTCAGTTGTGGATGCGCAGCGGACATCCAGATCGAGGACTACATCGAGTATTTCGGGGATGACCAGGAGGTCAAGGTCATCCTGGCCTACATCGAAGGTCTCAACGATGGCCAGCGCTTCGTCGAGAAGGTGAGAGAGGTCACCCCGAAGAAGCCGGTCATCGCCCTCAAACCAGGCAAGACAGAGGCGGCCACCAAGGCCATCACGTCTCACTCAGGGGCCCTCTCCGGATCGAGCGAGCTATACGACAGCGCCTTCAGGAAGGCGGGGGTGATCAGGGTGGAGACCGCCGAGGCACTCCTGGACGTGGCCGCCGCCTTCCTGACCCAACCCCTCCCCAGGGGGAGGAGGGTCGCCATCATCACCCCGGGGGGGAGCTACGGGGTCATGAGCGCCGACGCGTGTGCCTCGCTGGGGTTGGATGTTGTGAGGCTGTCGCAGGAGACCATCGCCGAACTGGACAGCTTCTTTCCCCCTCGTTGGAGCCACGGCAACCCGGTGGATCCTGCTGGGGACAGGAATTTCATCGCGTACATGAAGGCCCCGGAGCTGCTCCTGAGGCTCCCGGATATCGACGCACTGATCTTCATGGGGTTCGACAGTTTTGCCCGCTTCGCATCGTCGGCCACACTGTTCGCCACCATGAGCCAGGAGAGCGCCCAGACCTTTCGTCGCCTGCTACGCTCGGTGTCGCAAAGCCTCCTGGGAGACGGAGAGGGGAGGGATCACGGGAGCGGAAACCCGTGGGTCTGCGAGGCCATAAAGAGGGTCGTGGATATCTTCTTCAGCCTCTTTGGAACCTCGGAAAAGGGTGAGGTGGAGGCCTTCGGTGATAGGCTGGTCTCGCTCATCGCCAAGGGAAAGGTTCCTGCGGATATCGGGGAGAGATTCAGGAAGGCCCTCTCTGTCTTCATGGAAGAAGAAGGCACGGAGGGGGTGGGAGATCCCTTCGCAGAGGTCTTCGAGCCGATGATGGAGGGCCTCCTCCTGGAGTGGATCGAGTCCTACGGGAAGCCCATCATCACCACGACCTTCATGGGCGCCGCGACGCCCATGACCGAGATGGGCTACTACGCCTATCCATCGGCAGAGCAGGCTGCCTATGTCCTGGCCAAGCTGGTGGAGTACAGGGAGCACCTGGGGCGAGAGGGGTATGCCATGGGCCATGATGGGCCCCGATAACAGGGGACGGACCAGTGGATGGCCGTGGGCGGGCGGCTAGTAGCCGAGTCCCCGCGCCAGTCTCTCCTGATGGAAGGCGATGTCCCCGAACAGGGAACCCAGGCGCTTGGCCCTCTTGAGAAAGAAATGGATCTCATGCTCCCATGAGAAGCCCACTGCCCCGAGGATCTGCAAGGCCTCCTTTGTGACCTCCCTCTACATCTCGGTGCAGAATACCTTGGCGGCCCACGCGCTGACGGTTGCCTCTGTCCTGTCGTTGTCCT
>CAZOXN010000497.1:0-2946 GCA_964583655.1 uncultured Desulfarculaceae bacterium
CCCCTGGCTATGAACTCCTTGAGGATATCGTTCTGCGTGGTCCCCATGAGTCTCTCCCTGGGGACCCCCTGCTTCTCCCCCACGGCGATGTACATGGCCAGAAGGATCGTCGCCGGGGCATTTATGGTCATGGACGTAGAGACCTTGTCCAGCGGTATGTCCTTGAATATGACCTCCATATCCGCCAGGGTGTCCACGGCCACCCCTACCCTCCCCACCGCTCCCTCTGCCATCGGGTGGTCGGAGTCGTAACCGATCTGGGTCGGGAGGTCGAAGGCCACGGAAAGCCCTGGCATGCCCTGTTCCAGGAGGTAACGAAACCTCCTGTTGGTATCCTCTGCCGTGCCGAAGCCAGCGTAGTTCCTCATGGTCCAGAGCCGGCCCCTGTACATGGTCGGGTATACCCCGCGGGTGTAAGGGAACTCGCCCGGGTATCCCAGGTCGCGGTTGTAGTCCATATCCTCCAGATCCAGCGGTGTGTAGAGCCTCTTGACCTGGATCCCGCTCTCGGTGAAGAATTCCCTTTCCCGCTCGGGTGACCTCTCCAGGACCCTCTTGAGGGTCGTCTCTTCCCAGCGCTCCTTGGCCTCTCTAACTGCCCGCGAACTCGGGTCTGCCATGACCGTTTCTCCTGTCCCCCTTGCCTCGGACGACCAACCTGCCTCAGCACACCATGGACCGCCACCCCAGCGCGGTCCTCCTGGAGGACGAGTCATAGATGGATGGGCTCCACTTCCTTGGAAAGGCTGGCCAGGATGTTCTCCCTAGCCCTGCGGATGTGGAGCCTCATGACATCCACGCTTCCCCTGATGTCCCTCTTCTTCATCTTCTCCAAGAGCTCATGGTGCTCCCGGACCGCAGGGGCCATCCTGGCGGTGTCCGCACCCTCCAGGCGATACCTGAGGTACACGTGCTCCAGGTTGGACCTGAGCAGTCTCTCCAGGACCCTGTTGCGACTCATGATGGCGATCTGTATGTGGAAGTCCGCATCGAGCTTGAAACGTTTTCGGTCGTAATACCCCGGATTGTATTGCTCGTGACTGAGCAGCTTCTCCTCCAAGGACTGGAACCCCTCCTCGTCCCCCGCCTGTATGGCCTGTTCCACCGCGTAGGTCTCCAGGGCCTCCCTGACCCCGAAGAGGTCCCATGCCTCCTTGAGATCGATGGGCTTCACGCTGAAGCCCCGAAACGGCTCGGAAACCAGAAAACCCTCCTCCTCCAGCCGCGTCAGGGCGCTGATGATGGGAGTCCTGGACATGCCCAGGGCCTTGCACAAGTCTGTGTAGACCAGCCTCTGGCCAGGGGCCACCTTCTGCTGGAGGATCATCTGTTTGATCCTGTGATACGCGTCCCCGATGAGGGTCCTGTTGCCTGCTCCCTCCATGTCCCTGGTCTTTGGATCTCGGATCACGACTTCGGTCGCCCCCTATCCCCAGTGGCCTATCCGCTCCGGGTCCCCGGAGGGTCGGAGGCCATGGTTGATCCCTTTTTTAATTCACTTTCGTATTCATGTCAAGAAAAAAAACAGGCGGCTAGAAAAGGAGCTATTTTCTGTTATCACTTTGATATTACTGGACTTAAAGGCACAAGCAGGCCATTCGCCTCTGAAGATTATTTCCCTTGACATGGGGAGAAAACCATCTACAATACATCGCGAAATGCAAAATTTAATTCAAAATTACCGGGGGTCTCAAATGACCGATGTGCCTCAGCAACCTCTCCAGGACATCCGCGTCCTCGACTTCACGGTGATGCTGGCAGGCCCCTTCGCCACCATGATGCTCGGGGACTACGGGGCCGAGATCATCAAGGTGGAGGCCCCGGGCAAGGGCGACAACACCAGGAACATCGGGCCCTTCGCGCCTCACGACAAAGAGCACAAGGCAGGCGGGTATTTCCTCTCCATAAGCCGCAACAAGAAGAGCATCACAGTGGACCTGAAGCATCCGGAAGGGGTGAGGATCGTCAAGGATCTGGCCAGGACCTCGCATGTGGTCGTAGAGAACTTCAGGCCCGGGGTAATGGACCGTTTGGGGCTGGGTTACAAAGAGCTCAGTGGGATAAACCCCAAGATCGTGTACACGAGCATATCCGGGTTCGGCCACACAGGCCCATACAGGGAGAGGCCTTCCTTTGACCTGGTGGCCCAGGCCATGGGTGGGGTAATGGCCATGACAGGCCCCAAGGGCGGCCCCCCTTACAAGGTCGGACCTGGGATCGGGGACATCTGGGCCTCCACCATAGCCGCATACGCCACCATGGTTGCGCTCCACTGGGCCGAGAGGACAGGCCAGGGACAGCATGTGGACTGTGCCATGTACGACACCATGCTCTACATGGTCGAGAGGGCCATCATGATGTACTCCCTCGCCGGGATCGTATCCAGCCGGGACGGCAACGCCCACCCCCTGTATGCCCCTTATGACTGCTTCGAGACCAGAGACGGAAAGTACGTGGTCATCGCCGGACACTGGGACAAACAGTGGGAGAACCTCTGTCGTGCCATGGGACGACCGGATCTCCTGGAGGATCCCAGGCTCAAGACCATGTGGGGCCGGGCAAAACATTACGATTATCTCAGGCCCATCCTGGAGGATTGGACCAGGGGCCTGGAAAGGGACGAGATCGTTCGGCTCCTCATAGAAGAGGACGTCCCAGTGGGGCCCGTGAACAGCGTGGACGACATCTTCCGATGTCCCCAAGTCAGGGAACGTGAGATGTTGGTGGATACGGAGCATCCCATAGCGGGCAGGTTCAAGATCGTGGGAGTGCCAGCCAAGCTCTCTCGGACCCCGGGGAGGGTGAAGTCAGCGGCCCCGCTCCTGGGCCAGCACACCGAAGAGGTCCTTCAGGGCATCTTGGGCCGGACACCCGCGGAGATCCAAAGGCTCCGAGAGCAGGGGGTCATCTGAGGGGGGATGACATGAGCTTGATGGAGGATAAGGT
>CAZOXN010000498.1:0-2938 GCA_964583655.1 uncultured Desulfarculaceae bacterium
CCTCAGCTCCGCTTCGGCCGAGAGGGCTTCCCCCAGGTCCAAGTCCTGGAAAATCAAAGCGCCTCCGCCAAGCCGCTCCGAGAAACGCCGCCACCCTTTGATCATGTACGAGGATTTCGTAAAAAGGGGCCGCCCGGTGGATCCCGGCGAGAGCTGGAATAAGGCGCAGCGGCATTCTCCGGCTTTTCAGGGACTTTCAAAAAACTCAAAAAAAGTACTTGACACGGGGCTGCGATTATGATTAATATGCACATATTGATCAATATGCTCTTTTTGATCGAGGGCCTGGGTCGGAGGAAGGCTCGGAAAGGAGGATGAGGGAGGGTGGCGAGGATAAAGATCGAGGATCTGCCCAAGAAGGCGAGGATCGGCCCCGAGGAGCTCAAGAGGATTCGCGGAGGCGCCCTGGGAGGCTTCCTCAAGATCGAGCCTTTTACGGGCGAATGCAACGACGACAAGCACAAGAACGAGATAGAAATCCTGGCCTTGGATCCGATCCGGTAAGCTATTTGCTGCCGGCAGGGATTCGACACATAGACGCAGGAAGAGACAGAAAGGAGGAGCACCATGAAGCGCATCAAGATCAAGGATCTGCCCAAGGACGCGAGGATCACCAAGGAGGAGATGAGGAGGGTCATGGGGGGCATCAACCCGCAGCCGGAGCCACCTGGCAAGCTGTTCGAATACAAGATCCAGTCTCCTTTCTTGATGAAGGTTTGAGACCGGATCCGAGCCTCGGGTTACCCTGGTCCCCTCAGCCCAGCGCTTTAGAGCGATGGGCTTAGGGGGAACCAGCGGGGAATTAGGAACGTGGAGACGCAGAGGATCGCAGATGCCCTGCCTCCGGTCTACGGGGCGCTCTTGCTCCGCTTCTTCGAAAAGGAGATCCCGAGGGAGACAGCGGCGACCTGCGCGCAGTGCGCCATGGGGGGGGAGACGAGGCCCTCCTCGTTCTTCGGGTTCTCTTTCTCCAGAGAGAGCAAGTGTTGCACCCACCACCCCAACCTGCCGAACTATTTGGTGGGGGCACTCCTCATCGACTCCTCCCCGCAGAACGAGGCCGGCAGGGACCGCATCCGGGAAGCGATCCGCCGGGGGGTCGGTGTATCGCCCCGGGGGATCCACCGATCCAGGAAGATCGATCTCCTCATCCGAAACAGCGACCGCGGCTTCTTCGGGAGGAGCCGCTCCTTGATCTGCCCGTTCTTCGAGAGAGAAAGGGGGATCTGTACGGTTCGGCCATTCTGGGACGCGGTTTGCAACACATGGTTCTGCAAGTACGTGGGCGGCCAGGACGGCATGTCTTTCTGGCTGGCGATCCGGCGGTACCTCCTGTGGGCCGAAGAGACCCTGATCAGATATTCCCTCCGGGAACTCGGCTGCAAGATGGGGACGATCATCCCCCGAGGGGAGGGCAAGGCCTCCCTCTGCGTGGAGGAGCTCGATGGATCGCCTCCAGATGAGGAAACCCGTCTGGCCCTCTGGGGGAAATGGAGCGGGCGGGAGGAGGATCTCTTCCGGGAGAGCTTCGCCCGGGTCGCCGGCCTCAACCGGCGAAGGTTCGTCCGCCTGGCAGGGGTCACCGAGTCGATCCTCCTGGACCACGTCAAGGAGAGATACGCGGTCCTCGCCCGACCCAGGCTACCGGGGGTCCTCCTCCGAAACCCGAATCTGCGACACGAGAGGACGGAGAACGGGGCATATATCCTGGCTGGCTATTCCTATTTCGACCCCTTCCAGGTCTCGGAGAGGGTCTACCGCCTCCTGGACTTCTTCGACGGGAGGCGGCCCAACGCGGAGGCATGCCGGCTCGTTCGCGAGCAGATGGGGCTCTACCCGGACGATGAGCTCCTGACAGAGCTGTATCGTTTTCGGATCCTGGTCTCCAGGGAGAGGGCGAGAGAAGAGGGCCTGTCCGGCCCGAATCCATCCTAGGAGGGGAAGGCCATGGCACGCATCAAGATCAAGGACATCCCCGAGGAAAGGAAAGCGAGCAAGGAGGAGATGAAGAAGGTATTCGGCGGGATCATCGTCGACAACAAGTTTATCATCGACGACGGCAGGTTTTGGTCAGGGGCGGATCTGATCAACCTCCAGGAACTGGGCAACCCCCTCTCCAGTGCGGGCTTTAGTCGCATTGGGAGGATTGGCTAGTTTCCCGGTAGGAGGCGCGCCCTCCGTCTCCGGATGATCACCCGTGGACGGAGGCGCCGAAGAAGGCGGCCGCTGCAGCCTTGGGAGGAAAGGTCCCGAGTCAGCGGAGGGGTGGAACCTTGTCCGCAATTCCGCTTTGCATAGTGGAGGAGCACCACGAGGCCTTCCTTTTCTGGAACCGTGCTATCGCAGCAGGGATCCTGGCCAGGGCGAACAATACCCTCCTCCACATCGATGAACACGCGGACATGGGAACTCCCATCCTTCGGGGCCCCATCCCCGCCCCGGAGACCGGCGTGGACGGCCTGTCTCGTTTCACTTACGAACAGCTGAACATAGGCAACTTCATCCTCCCGTGCGTCTTCACGGGGATCTTTGGCCGGATCTACTGGGTCCGGCATGCACGCGACGGGGAGGCCGCGATCTCCAAGAGGATGTACGTGCGCTCCTATGGGGGACAAAGGAGTCTCTTGCTGGCCGCCGAGGCATCCGGTCGAAAAACCCCTGCCCCGCTGGATGCCGAACAGGATCGCGTGTATTTCTCTCATACCACGCTCTCCGTAAACGACCGGCTACCACCCCATCGATCCACGGTACTGGACATCGATTTGGACTATTTCTCCTGCGAGGGGGTCGCTAGGAGAACCATCCAGATCGAGGTGACAGCAAGGGAATATCGGTCTTTCCTGAAGGACAGGTATCACCCGCTCGTAAGTGATCACAGGGTGGCGGCGTTTCTCGGAGCGGCTTGCCTGCCTGCCGCGCCCTGCTTGGCGCAGGCAGG
>CAZOXN010000499.1:0-2910 GCA_964583655.1 uncultured Desulfarculaceae bacterium
CAAGAATCCCCCGGAGGCCAAATCCTTTGGAAAAGCAAGCACCGAAGACTTGAAGCGGAGAGAAATGCCGCCACCCCCCGTGACCAGTTGCCGTTGGATTAGGCCATGGAAGGCTCGAAGGTCCATTTCGGATACCGCCTCGTCTCCCGGGATGAAAAGGGAGGGCTGGTTCGGCGCCACTTCGATTCCATCGCCGCAAAATACGACTTCATGAACACGGTCCTGAGCTTCGGGATGCACCTCCTGTGGAAGCGGTGGGCGGTGGGGATGCTGGGACTGGGGCCGCAAGGCCGGATCTTGGATCTATGCGGGGGGACAGGCGACCTCTCCATGATCGCCGCAAGAAGGACGGGGCCCGGAGGTAAGGTGCTCCTTTGCGACATCAACCTGGCCATGATGAAGACCGGAAGAAAAAAACTGGCCAGGGGCTCGGTGCCTGGGCGCATCGAGTTGGTTCAGGGAAACGCGGAGCTCCTCCCATTGAGGGCCGAGCAGTTCGATGCGGCCATGGTCGGGTTCGGGATTCGCAACCTCACCGAAATGGAAAAAGGGCTCGCGGAGATGTTCCGTGTGTTGAAGCCGGGTGGGAAGCTGATGTGCCTCGAATTCTCGAGGCCGGTTACGGCGTGGTTCCGCCGGCTCTACGATCTGTATTCGTTCCACATCATGCCCTTGGCGGGCAAGATCCTGGCTGGCTCCCGAGAGGCGTATACGTACCTTCCAGAGTCCATCAGGGTCTTTCCTGGGCCTGAAGAACTGAAGGCGATCCTGGAGAGGATCGGCTTCGTGGAGGTGCTCTACAGGCGATTTACCAACGGGATAGCCGTGGTGCACACCGGGAGAAAACCGTGAAGCTGAATTGGGCCGAGCGCTGGGCCGTCAACAATCCCTTGAGGGGGGTCCAACAGCTCCTGGAGATCCAGTGGATGAAGAGACACGGCACCCTGGCGGAAGGGGCAGTGGCCCTGGAGGTCGGGTGTGGGAGAGGGGTGGGTGGGGCCTTGATATTGAAAGAATTCGGACCAGCCGCACTCCACCTCTCCGACCTGGACATGGAGATGGCCCGCAAGGCGAGAAGGCGCCTCGATTCCGGTGCGTTCGTACGACATTCGGTGGTCGTGGCGGACGCATTCCAGCTCCCGTACCGCGGGGCAAGCCTGGACGCAGTCTTCGGCTTCGGGGTGCTCCATCACGTGCCTGACTGGCGGGGGGCCGTCTCGGAGATAGCCCGGGTCCTGAAGCCCGGGGGGCTCTACTTGCTGGAAGAGCTCTACCCCGTCCTTTACCAGAATTTCCTCACAAGGCACATCCTGCTCCACCCCGAGGAGGGCCGGTTCGGGAGCGCCGATCTGAAGCAGGGGCTCCGGGAAAGCGGGCTCGCCCTGCAGGACTTCCTGGAACATCCTTGGCTCGGGATCCTCGGGGTGGCAGTGCGCCGTGCCACATGATCCACGTGGTCGCATCGACGGTCCGACCCGTGAAGAGACCCGCTCTTGCACGAACGGATGGTCTCCCGCAAGGTCTCGCGCTAAGCGAGGATGCTGCTCAATATGGCCGTCAACAGCACGGCCAGGGGATAGAAGCTCGCCCTGTTGAACAAAGCGGAGGCCTTTGCGGGGACACGCTCCCTGTGAAGCCTGTAAGCTGGGATGAGGAGGAGGCAGATACCGGCCAGGGAGATGCCGGCGGCCAGGAGGTAATCTGAGCCCCTTGGGGCGACCCAAGGGAGGCAAAGGCCCAGCCCAACGCTCAGGCCGAGGCACACCAGGACGATCGCCACGGCCCTGTCCACGCCCATCCGTACGGGTATGGTCTTTGCCCCCAGCCGTGCGTCTTCCTCCAGGTCGAAGAGGTCGTTGGGGACGTTCTGCCCACCGATCTCCCAGAAGAAGAGCCAGAGGAAGAGCAGGGTGAGAAACTCCCAGCCGGGGGCCGGATCCACCGCGAACACCGCCGCAACAGGGCCGGAGGTCTTGACCATACCGCTGACGATGGTTCGAAGGTGAGTGACTTTCAAGAGCAGGCAATAGATGGACTCCAGGACGCATCCGGCCAGGAATATCAGGGCGCATACGGGATTGAGGATGTAAGCGCCGATCAGGGCCAGTGCCGCCCAAGCCATGGCCCACACGAGACCGACCTCGAAGCTCAGCAGCCGCAGGGCCAAGGGGTGCCGCACAAGGACCGCGTCCAGATGAGCGGAGCTCTCCATGGACCCTTGGCGTCCCACCCTTTCCCTGTCGTTGCGATAGTCCACCAGATCGTTGAGGGCATAGACCGCTGTGTACCCCGCGAAGGCCGTCACCAAACCGAGGGCCGTGACCCCTAGAAGTGGGACACCGCCTTGGGCCAGGACCGCGGCCACCCCGGGGGTGGCCATGTCCAGGACCCCGTGGGGGGTTCGGGAAAGGGCCAGGAGGAGCTTCAAGCGCGACAGGGTCGGAGCCTGTCGAGTGGAGCTGCCCTGCATCCGGCTTCCCTTGGCTCCAGGCCATTCCATCGGCAGAATACTGTTGCGAAACGGCAACTCGCAACCCAGCCGATGGGCCGGCCCTGATGTCGATCCAATTCAGGTGGTGCTGGACAAAGGATGACAGAAGAAAAAGTCATTTGCAACGGAAGGCCTTTTCCAGGTATCATCCCTCATGACGAAGGGATTCCCCATGTTTCCTCATCCTGCGTCAGCGAAGAAAGGGGTCGTGCCGGGATTCCTGGCGTTGGGGCTGTTCTTTGGGCTCCCGGCATCCCACCCTGCCATCGCAGCCAGCCTGGGTAACCCCACCATCGTTATCACGGAGTTCGGCGCATTCGCCGAGACCCCCTTCTTCATCGAGAACAGGTCGAACTACTTCCCCTTCAGGCTGCCGGACAGGATGAACGCGACGGCCAGCCCGGGCAGCACGGCGTGAG
>CAZOXN010000500.1:0-2903 GCA_964583655.1 uncultured Desulfarculaceae bacterium
CAGCCCCTCAGGCATTGGCCTGAGCATCCCGAGGAGCTGCGGCAGGGGAACCGAGGATATCAGGGCCTCGTAACGGACCTCGTCCCCGTCCTCCAGCACGGCGGTCCTGTCGGCCCATCTCACTTGCTCGAGACCGCAGCCTGTCCTGATGCCTGAAAGGCCCCTAGCCAGCGCCTTGGGAAGCTCGCCTATCCCGCCGCTTTGGGGGTAGTAGAAAAGGGGATTGTAGCCCATCCCCCTGTTCTCCCCGCCCAGGGCCCCCTCCACCACCTGCGATAAAGAGGGCCTCGGTATGGACCAGAGGAGCTCCTCCGGGTCTATCTCCTCCAAGGGTATGCCCCAGAGCTTCCTGTTGTAAGGGAAAAAGAAATGGCGGCCCATGCCGCGGCCGAAGGCGCGCTCAACCCAGGAGACGAAGTCGCCACAGGGACCCTTGCCGCCCCTGAGGGCCTCTGTCACGAAGTCGGCCAGACACTCGTCCCTCACGCGGGGTGGCAGGGCCCCAAGGTGGGCCTGAAAAGGGTAAGGCACGTAACGGCCCTGGATGAAGACCGAAGATCTCCTCTCGAAACAGGAGAGCCCCTCCCGCATCAGAGAGCGGACCCATGAGAGGATCCCTTGGTCCTGAAAGGAGAGGAGATGGCCCGAATAATCGAACGTGTAGTCCCCCTTGCGCAGGGATCGGCACAGCCCCCCCAGCTCCGCCTCTCTCTCCACGAGGAGGTACCTCGCCCCTCTCTCGTGCAGGTGATACGCGGCGCTCAGCCCCGCAAGCCCTCCCCCTGCTATGAGGATCATCGGTCGACTCGGATCAATTGTCAGTCGTTGGTTGCCAGTCGTCGGTTGTCAGTGGCCCGTTGCAAAGGAAGGCGTCCCACGCACGACGGGCAACCCACAACTGACCCCATCACATACTCATATCTATCTTCTTCAGCAGAAGACCGAGCCCCCAGGCACCGAGCACGATCCCCAGGATGATGGCCAGGGCCCCGAGAGCGCTGGCGTGGATCATCAGGATCCCCAGAAAACCGATGACGGCGCTCGCCAGGTAGCTGCACAGGACCGTCTGCCTGGTGGAAAGCCTCCACTTTCTCAGGCGCAGCGCGAAGTGGTCGGGGCTGCCGAAGAAGATCCTCATCCCGCGCCTCCAGCGGATGTGGGAGACAAAGACCGTGTCGAACAGCGGGACCCCGAGGATGACGATGGGGGCGAGGACCCCTACCTTGTTCTCGGCGGTGTAGCGCCCTATCATGGCCAGGGACCCCAGCATGCAGCCGAGGAAAAGGCTCCCTGCGTCGCCCAGGTATATCCTGGCGGGCTCGAAGTTGAACCGCAAGAACCCCAAGAGGGCACCCGAAAGGGACACGGCCATGATGGCGATGAGGCCCTGCCCGTTCACCAAGGCCACGTAGAACAGGGCCAGGGCGCAGATGCAGGCGACCCCTGCTGCTAGCCCATCCATGATGTCGATGATGTTGAAGGCATTGGTCAGCCCAACTATCCACACCAAGGAGAGCGGGATCGTCACCCACTCCGGCGCCAAAGCGATCTGGATGCGGATCCCCGACTTGACCAGGACGAAGGCCGCCAGCAACTGGCCTGCCAACTTCACCTGGGGAGAGAGGAACCCCAAGTCGTCTATGAGGCCCAGCAGCAGGACCAGCGTCCCACCGAGGAGTAGGCCCAGGAGCTGCCTGTCGAAGGTGAAGGTGAGAGACAGGGTCACGAGGAATGCCAGGTAGATCCCGAGCCCGCCCAGGTAGGGGACCGGCTCCCTCTGGGCCTTGAGCCTGCCGTCGGGGCGGTCCATTATGTCGAACCTTATGGCCGCGTCCCTCATGATGGGAGTGAGGTACAGGGACAGGAGGAGCGATAACACGAAGCACAGGCCGTAGAGTATCATGGAGCTCCCTCCTCGGCCGAGGCAAGCCGTGCGGGCCTACGGATGAGTCCATCGTATATCCGGGCCAAGGCCTCGGCAGTCCCGTCCATGGTTCGATGGGCCCTGACCCATGCGCGGGCCTCCTGAGCCATGCGCAAGGACCTCTCCCGATCCTCCAGGAGAAACCGTATCCCTTGCGCCAATGCCCCGGGGTCGCCCGGGGGGACGAGCCAACCCGTCACGCCGTGCTCCACCATCTCCACGACCCCGCCCACCCTCGTGGCCAGGACAGGCAGCCCCGAGGCCATGGCCTCCAAGAGCACGTTGGGGCACCCCTCCCTAAGGGAAGGGAGGACCAGGAGGTCCAGCGCCTTCATGACGCGGGGCACGTCCCTTCGCAGCCCGTGGAGCCGGACTGCGCCCTCGAGACCCAGGGCCTCGGTTTTCCTCCTCAGGCCCTCCTCCCAGGGCCCCTCGCCGAAGACGGACAGAACGCAGCGAATGCCATCGGCATGAAGCATGCGAACGGCCTCGAGCAGCGGGCTCAGCCCCTTCACCGGTTCCTCCAGCCTGCCTATGTAACCGACTACCGGGACATTCCGATCCAGGCCAAGATGGGCCCTCACGGCCCCCCCGTCTTCTGGGGCCTCGAAGGCCGATGCGTCCACCCCGTTGGGGACGACCCAGATCCTGTGGGCCGGGAGGCCAACGCGCTCCTCGTCGAAGGCCCTGATGGCACGGGAAGGGACCACCATCCCTTGGGAGAGGGCGAAGACCCACCGATCCAGCAAGCGGTGCCAGGGCCGCATCCAGGTCCGGATCTCCCTGTCGGACAAGAGGATCGCCGGGACCCGCGCCATCCTTCCGACCAGGGCCCCTGCCCAGTTGGCCCTGGAGGTGTAGCAGTGGAGGACGGCGGGCCGTATGCGGCGAAGGAGCCCGTGAAGCTTGGGGAGGACCGCAACGTCGGCCCTCCCCCGGCCCCCCAGGGCCCGGACCGGGATGGACAGGGACCGGAATT
>CAZOXN010000501.1:0-2902 GCA_964583655.1 uncultured Desulfarculaceae bacterium
CAAGGAGTCCCTGTACAGGATGGTTGGGGGCCAGGCATGGTTTCGCTCCACCACCCTCTTTCGGGTGGAGACCCCGACGGCCACGGTGGGCGTGCGCGGGACCGAGCTCGGTCTGAGAGTGAACCCGGACGGGGAGACAATCCTCTCCATGCTCGAGGGCATGGCGGTGATGGCCAATCAGCACGGCTCCATAGAGGTCCTGGCTGGGGAAGAGGGCACGGCCAGGCACGGCCAGGCCCCGGTGAAGCGGCTCCTGGTCAGCCCGGAGGATGCCGTCCAATGGTCGCTGCTCTACCCCGCCCGAGTGAGCTTTCGCGACTACTTCTTCTTGTCGCCCGATGCGGGGAGTCTCACCGCACTGATGGCAACGGTGGATAAAGACCTCGAGTCCAAGGGGGAGGACGCCACTCTCTTGATTCAGAAGGGGCAGATCCTCCACGACCTGGGCAGGTGGGACGAGGCCCAGGGGGCCTTCGAGCGGGCCGGCGAGGTGGCCACCATGAAGCCCAAGGCCTCAGAGGGGCTGGGATGGGTGGAGCTTCAAAGGGGGAACCTCGGGGCAGCCCAGCAGCACTTCAGGGGGGTCCATCCCCGCACCGAGATGTCGGTGCTCGGGGAGTCGATGGTGCTCTATCGGGGTGGAAGACCCGCCGATGCCCTTGCCCTGGTGGAAAACGCCATGGCGACCTTGGGGAGGAGACCCAGGCTGCTGGTGCAGAGCGCCTTCCTGAGACTGCTCTTTGGCCAGGCCGGGGAGGCCATGGCCCGTCTCCGGGAGGCCGCATCCATGGAAGGGGGAGGCATGGCCCATGGGCTCATGTCCAACGCCTACCTGGTCCTCAATCAGAAGGATCAGGCCTTGGAGGCGGCCCGCCAGGGGGTGAGGCTCAACCCCTGGTCCTCCACGGCACAGGTGGACCTGGCCTGGGCCATGCAGGCCCACTTCCATCTCCCGGGGGCAACGGAGGCGGCAAGGAAGGCATGTGAGCTGGACCCGAGTGATGTCAGGGCCCTGATCACCTACGGCCAGCTCCTCTTCGGATCCGGTTATGTAGAGGAGGCCGAGGAAAAGGCCATGGCGGCCTTGAAGATCAACCCGGAGGAGGCCTTGGCTCACACCCTGGTGGGGTACCTGCTGATGGCCAAGAGGAAGACCGACGCAGCCATTGACTCCTTTCAGAAGGCAATCGTGCTGGACAGCCTTCAGGCCTCGCCCCACCTGGGGCTCGGCATCGCCTTGATGAGAAAGGGCCAGGTGGAGGAGGCCCTCCAGGAGATGTTGGCCGCGACGCTCCTCTAGCCGAGGGAGTCGTTGAACTACACCTACCTCGGAAAGGCGTTCTACCAGATCAGCGAGTTCGATTTGGCCGCCAAGGCGCTGGACAGGGCCAAGGCCCTGGACCCCAAGGACCCCTCCCCTTACCTGTACTCCGGGATCATGAACACGGACCTCAACCAGGCCGCTCGGGCCATTCGGGACCTGGAGAAGTCCGTGGCCCTGAACGACAATCGGGCAGTCTACCGTTCCCGTTTCCTCCTGGACGAGGATAGGGCCGTCAAGAACGTCGACCTGGCAAGGACGTACGGAAGGCTGGGCATGGAGGCCATGGCCAGGAATCGTGCCATGCTCTCCTTGAAGGATGACCCCAACAACAGCGCGGCCCACCTCTACATGGCGGCGGTGCTCGTCGAGGAAAAGGACCGGACCAGGGCATCCGGAAGCGAGATCTTGAAGGGGCAGCTCCTGGAGCCACCCAACCAGAACTCCTTCAACAGTTTCAATCAATACACATCTGTCTTCGAGAGGCCGTCGGTGGGCGGATCCCCTGAGATCCGATTGGGCAATGACGGGCTCCAGACATACATAGCGGACTTCTGGGGAAACTGGGAGGGCCTCGCCTTCCGAGAGCTGGCCAATTACTCCACCACCAATGGCTTCAAGTCCAACAACTTCGTCCGAAGCTGGTTCAATGTGTTCACCGCCAAGTACCAGATGGGCCTGGATAACGACTTCCTGGTCCGTTACCAGCACAACGACAGGAAGCAGGGTGACCTTTCCCAGGACCTGAACGCCTTCGCCGAGGGGGACCTAGACCTCGTGTCTCGCATCACCATTGATCAGGTCGCCCTCGGGTATCACCTGAGGACATCTCCTTCGTCGGACATCCTCGTGGCCGTTCAAGACAGCCACATCAGGAGTATCGACACTGACCGCCCCCTGAGCGAGAGGTCTGTCCCTTATGGTTTTGGCTTTTCATATAGGCAGTACTTGTATCGTCTGAACTTCCAGGAGGACTACAAGTGGGGAGCGGCCACGCACATCTTCAGGATAGGCGATCACAGGGTCCAGTATGGCCTCGACGCCTTACGCGGTAGGAGCAAGGTGGACGAGGTCACCTTCAACCGGTGGTCGTTCCTGGGTGTCCCCTTGTTTGTCCTGCAATCCCCGAGGGTGAGAAACGCCATCAACCCCTTCTACCTCGCCATGTTCGTGCAGGACACCTGGCGAATCCTCCCGAGCCTGAGCCTCGAGGCCGGCATCTTCTACGAGAGGACCACTGACGGGGCCACGGTGCCCATCTACTCATCCAGGGAGTTCTCCAAGGATCGCTTCAGTCCCAGGGTCGGCCTCATATACACCCCGTTCAAGGATCATACCTTCAGGGTGGGCTATGCCGAGCAGCTACTGAGCCCCTTCATAGTGCCGGAGCTGCTCAGTCCCACCGACATCGCCGGCTTCACCCTGGGCCACAACGCCCGCTCCAGCGTCTTGCAGAAAGAGGGTGCCACCGCCTGGGAGGCCCAGTGGCACCCCCAGGTATTCATGAGGGCCGAGGCCTTCAAGCGGCTCTGGAAGGAGCCTGTGGAGGACTACAACGCCTTTGGTTCTAGCGTTGGGTTC
>CAZOXN010000502.1:0-2899 GCA_964583655.1 uncultured Desulfarculaceae bacterium
CCCTGAAGGGACACGCGGGGTGGGTCCGCGCGGTGGCGTTCACGCCGGACGGCGCCCGCGTCGTCTCCGGGGGCATGGACGGGACCCTGCGCGTGTGGGACGCGGCGTCCGGGTCCCTGGTCCGGACCCTGGCCGGGCCCGCCGAGAAGGTCTACCCCGTGACCACGAGCCCGGACGGGCGGAAGGTCCTCTCCGGGGTGACGACCTTCGCAGAGGTGCTGAGGGTCTGCATCGAGGAGGAGTGAGGAGGGCCTGGGGCTGTCATGCCGATATTCGCCTACAGGGTCAGAGACCCAGACGGCAGGGACTCGGAGGGATGGCTGGAGGCGGACAATGAGGATGCCATCATCCGCCTCTTGCACCAGCAGGGCAAGGTCATCCTCTCGGTGGAACGGAGGGAGGTTCCCCGCCAAAGGGCAGGTGGGGAGCTGGCCCTGAGGCTCTTGGAGCCCAAGGTCAAGTCCCACGAACTCGTCCTGTTCGCCACCCAGTTGAGCGCCATGGTGGACGCAGGTCTGCCCCTGCTAAGGTCCTTGAACGTCCTGACCCAGGAGACGGAAAACCTCAGGCTCAGGAGGATCCTGACCGACGTGAGCTTGAGGGTGGAGTCCGGCAACTCCTTCTCCCAGGCCCTTTCGTACCACAAGACCTTCAGCAACCTCTTCGTGAGCCTGGTGAGGGCCGGGGAGATCAGCGGTCGGCTCAATGAGACGCTCCGTCAGTTGGCGGGATACATGGAGAGCGTGGAGGCCCTGCGCAGGCAGGTGCGCAACGCCCTCACCTATCCCGCCTTCTTGTTCGGTTTCTCCATGCTGGTGGTGGTGATCCTGGTGGTTTGGCTTATCCCGGCCTTCTCCAAGGTCTACGAGAAGTTCAAGGCCAAGATACCAGGCCCGACACTGCTCTTGATGGACATAAGCCACTCCCTCAGGGAGAACGCCGTGTTGATCCTGGTGGCGGCGGCTGCCCTGGGATTCGCTATCTGGCTCTTCTTGCGCACAGAGCGAGGTCGCTACCTATGGGACCTGATGCTCCTCAAGCTCCCTGTGGTGGGGCCCATACTCCTTCGGTCCTCCTTGGCCCGGTTCTCACGGACCCTCGGGGTGTTGGTGGGAAGCGGGATTTCCTTCCTCGAGGCCCTGGAGCTGGTGACCCTCGCCACCGACGACCGTGTCCTCAGACGGGCCCTGACGGATGCCTCCGTGGCCATCCAACGCGGGACCACCATCGCCTCGGCCTTGGAGGGCACGGCCGTGTTCCCGCGCATGCTCGTCTCCATGATCGCCTCCGGGGAGGAGGTCGGGGCCCTGCACCAGATGCTCATGAAGGCAGCGGATTTCTACGATCAGCAGGTGGGCTCTGGGATAAAGGGTCTCCTGTCGCTCCTGGAGCCTGTGATGATACTCTTTCTCGGGGGGATGATCGGGGGGATACTCCTGACCATGTATCTCCCAGTCTTCACGTTGGGCCGGGCCATAAGATGAAGGAGGGGGGATTGAGTGACGGGGCGAGGGGGAGCGAGGCTCGCATCGAGTTTCCTGACAACCAGTTGGCCTCCGCGCTCTTCGGGAGGAACAACGAGAACCTCAGGGTCATAGCCAGGGAGACGGAGGTTCGCCTTCAGGCCAGGGGCAACGTTGTGAGGATCCAGGGGGACGAGGCCGAGGTGGCCCTGGTGGAGGACCTCCTGAGGCAGCTCTATGGGATCCTGGCAAAGGGGCATCCCCTGTTCGAATCGGACATAGGGTACGCCATGAGGATCCTGTCCGAGGACCGCAGGGCACGGCTGGAGGAGATCTTTCTGGACACCATCTTCATATCCAGCAAGAAGAAGGTCATCACGCCCAAGAGCCCCAATCAGAAGGCTTACATCGACGCGATCCGGACCCACGACATGGTGGTGGGGATCGGTCCGGCAGGGACAGGCAAGACCTACCTGGCCATGGCCATGGCGGTCTCCTACCTCCTCAAGAAGGAGGTCCATAGGATCGTGCTCGTGCGGCCCGCAGTAGAGGCCGGGGAGAAGCTCGGCTTCCTCCCCGGTGACCTCTACGAGAAGGTCAACCCTTACCTGAGGCCGCTCTACGATGCCCTCCACGACATGATGGACTTCGATAAGGCCTCCTCCCTGATCCAGAGGGGAGAGGTAGAGGTGGCCCCCCTGGCCTTCATGAGGGGGAGGACCCTGAACGACTCGTTCGTGATACTGGACGAGGCGCAAAACAGCACCTCGGAACAGATGAAGATGTTCCTCACCCGCATGGGTTTCGGATCCAAGGTCGTGATCACCGGGGACATAACGCAGATCGACCTCCCCTCGGCCAGTCGCTCTGGACTCGTGGAGATCGCCCAGATCATGAAGGGGATAGAGGGGATCTGCTTCGTCTACTTCACGGAGAAGGACGTGGTGAGGCACAGGCTGGTTCAGGACATCATCCGGGCCTACGAGAGGGCCGAGCGCGAGAAGGCCGAGGCCAGGAGGCAGGAGAGGGGAGAGGTCGGGTGAGCCGTCCAGAGGGGGCCCAGCGCCCCCTCAGGGGGTGAGGGACTGGATCCGGGGAGGCCATGCAGATCTGGATAGACATCCGGCACCAAGACGCCGGTGCCTCCCACGGCGAGGTGAGGCGACTGGCCTGCCGCGTCCTGGAGGGGTTGGGACTCCCCGAGGCCGAGCTCTCCGTGGTACTGGTGGACGACGAGGAGATGGCCGGCCTCAACCTGCGGTACCTCGGTAGGAGTGGGCCTACCAACGTCATCGCCTTCTCCATGCTGGAGGGGGAGGGGGGGCACATCTCTCCCCATCTGCTCGGGGACGTGGTGATCTCCCTGGATACGGCCAGACGAGAGGCTCGAGAGGCCGGGATCCCATGGGAGAAGCGCCTCGCGGCCCTGCCCGACG
>CAZOXN010000503.1:0-2895 GCA_964583655.1 uncultured Desulfarculaceae bacterium
GCGCACGACTGGGCCACCAGGGCGGGGTCCTCCACGGCCGCGGTCCCTAGGATCACCCGCTCCACGCCAGCATCCATGTACGCGCGGGCAGTGTCCAAATCGCGAATACCTCCACCCAACTGCACTGGGATCGGGAGGGCCTTGACGATGGCCTCCACCAGAGAGCGATTCCGAGGGCGTCCCTCAAAGGAGCCGTCCAGATCCACCACGTGGATGAGTTCTGCCCCCTCCTGGAACCACCTTACGGCGACCTGAACCGGGTCGTGGGAGAAGATGGTCTTTCGGCCGGGGTCCCCTTGCAGGAGCCTGACTGCCTTGCCGTTCAAGAGATCCACGGCAGGGATGACGATCATGTCCCTATGGCCTCCGGCTCACCCATTCAGAAGGGCAGTTCCTTCAGGACCTCCTTGACCCCGAAATTCGCCAACTCGTTGGCGGAGAGCCACTTGCCTCCACGGCTGAAGAAGGTCTGATAATCGAATATGTTTTCCGACAAAGACCTCTGGGTCTCGTCGAAATTCGCGGACCACAACGTATCGCCCTTTCTCACGTCCACCAGGTAGAGATCGAAGGCCACCGAGGCCGGGTGCATGGAGCCCGCCGAACTCCCTGTCCTGTCCCTGTAACGCCAAACGGTCCCGAGGAGCATCAGGTTGGCCCCCAACGCCTGGCCCACCTTTCGGGTGACTGTGAGAGGCGTATCCCTTTCCTCGTCTGTGGAGATCCCCTCGTAGACCCTGATGACCTGCTCTTGCGGGATCACAAGGTCTTCGTAACGATTGCGCATCTCGCCATAAACGTAGCGCGTCAAGGTCTTTTCCGCACCCGTCACAACGCTCTCCGGGTCGAAGGCGAGCCGGCACAGATTGCAGTTGAGCGTCTCGGACACATTGCTGGGGTGTCTCCCTTTCATGAACGGCATCACCCCTATCTTCTCCAGCTTGGCCCCGGAGAGTCCGGGATGGGAGAGCGTCGTGACCCGCACAGGAGGCGAGCACCCATCTGTCAGGAGCCCTGAGATCATCCCCCCCATGACCATCGTCCACATCAACACGCGCTTCATAGCTCGATCCTTTCCCTTGGAAAGCTCTACAGGGAGCCTTTGGTGGATGGGACCCCCTTCATCCGCTCATCCGGGGCCAAAGCCTCGGACAATGCCCTAGCGAAGGCCTTGAAGGTGGCCTCCACCGTATGGTGCGCCTCCTCACCCTCCAAGGCGTGGATGTGCAATGTGATGCCAGCATGGACGCTCAAGGCCCTGAAGAACTCCCGCACCAACTCCACTGGGAAGTTTCCGACACGCTCCGTTCGAGTGGTTACCTTGTACACCAGATAGGGCCTCCCGCTCACATCCATGCTGACCGACACGAGGCTGTCGTCCATGGGGATCTGCGCGTGGCCGAACCTCCGGATGCCAGAGGCATCCCCTATGGCCTGCCGCAGGGCCTTGCCCATGCAGATCCCCAGGTCCTCCACCGTGTGGTGGAAGTCCACCTCCAGATCCCCCTTGGCCGAGACACTGAGGTCCAAAAGGCCGTGGCGGGCAAGCTGGGCCAGCATGTGATCCAAGAACGGGATCCCAGTGTCCACATCGGTCCTCCCACTCCCATCCAGACAGAGTTCGACCCGGACCTCGGTCTCGGACGTCTTGCGCTCCACTGCGGCCTTTCTCAACAAGGCTTTCATTATCACAATTAGGAAGATCCCTGTGGGGGGTCCCGAAGGGCAGGAGGCCACCCTTCCAGGTCCGGAAATTGGTGGAGATGAGGGGATTTGAACCCCCGACCCCTGCCTTGCGAAGGCAATGCTCTCCCGCTGAGCTACATCCCCATCGGCCACCTCACCTTACCAAATCCCTCATGGCCAGTCAATACGGGATTGACAATCGTGGCATTTGTGTTAAGTAAGGAATGCGCTTGCACTCTCGCGGAGGGGAGGAGAGATGAACGGTCCTGCATCCATGGGGAGCTATCCAGGACAGGGAGGGAGACGGAAGCTCATCTCCTTGTTGATTGTCTTGGCATTGGTGGTCCTGGTCGGATATGTCTCTTGTCTAACCTATATCGGTCCTGACGAGTACGGCGTAAAGCAGGTGATGATAGGGTTCCAAAGGGGCATCAAGAAGGAGGTTTATCAGACAGGGTATCGTTTCGTGCTGCCGGAGCCGTTCGAGCGGATGCACCGTTTTCCCAAGTCCCTCCGGGTACTGGAGATGAGCAACAACCCCATTACCAGGGCGCGCTTCGCCCGCCACGAGAAGGCCGCCTACATCCAGACCTCGGACGGGTTCTTCGTGGAGGTGGATGTCTCCATCCTATACCGCATCGTGGATCCCTTTCAGGTGATGGTGACCCTAGGGCCTGGGAGGCTCTTCGAGGACAACGGGATCATCCCACGGGCAGAGCCAATCCTCAAGCAGACCCTGGGTGAGTTGACCACCGAGGAGTTCTACAACAGCCCCCTGCGGGTCCAGAAGGTGCAGCAGGCCAAGGACCTGATGAACGAGGAACTCAAGCCCAGGGGACTGGAGGTGGCCCAGGTGCTCATCCGGTACTTCCAGTACAGCGACGAGATCCAGAAGAACATCGAGGAGAAGAAGCTCAAGGACCAACTCGTGTTCAAGAACCAGGCAGAGGCCCGCGCGTCTGCCGAGCTGGCCAAGCTCAAGAAGGTGGTGGAAGAAGGCAAGGCAGCGGTCTTGGTCAAACTCCAGGAAGGGGATGCCTATGCGGTCCGCAAGAAGGCGGAGCAGGAGCTCTATGCCAGGACCCGGAAGGCCGAGGGCGACCTGCTGGTGAGACTCGCCGAGGCCGAGAGGACCTCCCTCAGGAATCAGGCCCTGGAAGGCAGGGGCTCAGATCTTCTGGTGGGGCTTCAGATGGCTGAGGTATATAG
>CAZOXN010000504.1:0-2890 GCA_964583655.1 uncultured Desulfarculaceae bacterium
TCTGCGTGCAGCGCACAGGAGGTCCGTGCCCTTCCCGCGGAGAGCGAGATCGACCCCAGCTTCTGCTTCGGCCGAATCCCCATGCGGCGGATCCCAGGTCCAAATCCTGCAGGACCAAAGCACCTCCGCCCTGCCCGCGCCAAGCGGGGCGCGGCAGGCGGCAGACCGTCCCGAGAAACGCCACCGCCTCGTGATCGCTCACGACCACGGGATCGGACCGGGTATCACTTTCGGCACCTGGCTCTCGATACCGACCAAATGTACTTGGCTTCTGTGTCTTCGGGAACGTTCTTGAGGATCACCCCCGAGAAGGAACCCTCTCGTCTGAGCGTCTTTTCTCCCCCGAATACGTTGGTTTCATAGTCTTTTTGCTCCGAGGATCCCAAAGGAATCGCCAGGGGTACCTTCATCTCGGTCCGTTGTGGGGAATTGCGCTCGGTCCGATCCTTGCATCCAAAGAGACGATCTCTGGACTTCGTGTTGTTCGCATGTGATATTGATTTATGAGGCGGATTGCTCTGGAGCTTGATGGGAAGAACCGAAGCTCGGCAAAGGCGGGATCTCTCGGTCAAACAAGCGGAGGGCGTGATGGCCGAAATCCAGAGGCTGGAGATATTCTCGGATTATATATGACCCTGGTGCTACTTCATCACCGGGCGTGTTGAACGATTGCGAAAAGAGTACGAGATCCAGGTTCGATGGACTGCCTTTCCCCTTCATCCAGAGATACCGGCGGAGGGCCTCACCCTGCAGGAGCTCTTCGCAGGCAGCCCCGTCGATATCGCCCAGGTAAAGGCACACCTGAGGCGGGTGGCCGAAGAGCTGGGATTGCCTCTGGGCGACCGGGACAGGACCTACAACACCCGCCTCGCTCAGGAACTGGGCAAATGGGCGGAGGAGCACGGCAAGGGCGACGAGTTTCACAACTCCGTGTTCCGGGCCTATTTTGCAAGAGGCGAGAACATCGGAACGATCCCTGTCCTCGAGAACTTGGCACTATCCATCGGGCTTCCGGGGGAGGAAGCACGCCAAGTGCTGGAGGCAAAGCGCTTCAGCGAGGCCGTTGACCTGGACTGGAACCGCTCGCGTGCCCTCGGCGTCACAGCGGTCCCGACCTTCCTCATCGGCCAGCGCGCCATGGTGGGCGCTCAGCCGTACGAGAACCTCGAGAAGCTGTTGGCGGTCAGCGGCGTGAAGCGGCGCAGCCCGGCCGTATAGCCTAGACCTCTTCTGCCCAAGCCGACACTCTAGTACGCGCCTTCATCCACGTTTGCCAGGAGGTATTCCTGGTCCTGCTCGGAGCTGACGAAGACGCCTAGATTGCCCAGACGAATCCTCGTTAGCCCAGTCGAACTCACACGCCTGTACGCCTCGACCATCTCCTCGGTTGTCGGTCGCCTGAATTCCTTCATCTGATACTCGGGGAAAAATGCCAGTATGGTGAAGGGGATGGTCGGATCCACGGCCTTCAAACCCGAAGCGATCCTCTCCAGTTCGTCTGCTTCCACGAGTTCTGGGATGTAAAGCGACAGGACCTCCAAGGTGAATCCCCGCTCGAGAATCTCCCCGGGCAGTTTCAGGATCCGCTCGTTGGAACAACCCGTCAGCCACTTGTGTTTGTCCGGATCATGGGCCTTGATGTCCAGCCAGAAGGCATCCACTCCCGCTGACTGAAGGTAATCGAGGTTCTGCCCTGTCAGCCCGTATCCATTGGTCTCGATCATGACCCAGAGCCGGCTGTACTCCTTGATCAGCCTCGAGCATTCTCCATAGAACTCCGGACAACAGGTCAAGTCTCCTCCGGTAAAGGCCACTATGTTGCGAGCAGGCCCAAATCCCTGCGGGCTTAGGAGAATGGATTCTGGGGAGATGATTCCCGGGCATGAGGGGGAACGCTCTTTGTGGACCACGCAGCTTCCACAGCACCGGCAGGTTTCGTGAGCGTGCCAGGCCGTGGCCTTCTCTCTGGGCTCCACAAAGGTGACAGCCTTCTCGTACGCAAGGGCGGCCTTCAACACGTCCCCTGGCGTGTACCATCTCCCATTCCCTATCTTGCTGAAATACCAAGAATGGCATTTCCGGCAGGAGAAGTTACACCCGGACTGATAGATCGAGAGGTAGTTCTCCGGCCGGGAGAGACTGATGGAAGCAATAAGACGGCACAGCTCGTTCTTGTCGGTCCTCAGCGTTGCCTGGCAGGCGGGCAGACGTTTTCCGTTCACCTGGACCAGGCAGCTTCCGGGCAAACCGCCCTGCTCCTTCAGCTTGCAGACCGTTCTATCCAATCTCCCGCAGCTCCAAAAGCCTTGGAATTGGCAGCAGGGAAAGCAGGAATCCGGTACACGTATATGGGATCCCGTTGCCTGGAAGACCCGGGCCGGAGCACCTCCTGCGGCTCCCAGCCCGGAACGTGGAAATTGCACGATATGACCTGGGCCCCCCTCTTGAGCTCTCTCTCCAGCTTTGCGGCCAACCGCTCCATGACATCCGGAAACAGATAACAGAAAACCACATCTGCATCCCTCAGGTCCTCACCCCAGAAGCTCCGGAAGACTATCCGAACCCTGCGGTTCCTCAGGCTTAGGATACAAGCCAACACGTAAGCCAGAGGGTTCACCTCGTACCCCATGGCCATGACCCCAAAGCGTCTGCTCGCCTCCCTCAATGCGCGACCATCCCCGCACCCCAGGTCAACGAAAAGTCCTCCGGGGCGCATGGTGATCGCATTCAGCGCCGCCTGGATCCTGACCCTCGATGTGGAGACAAAAAGCGCTCCCCTGGTGACGCGTATAGACCCGGCCACTGCCGCGACATAGAGGATCTTGAGGGCAAAAAGGATTGCGACCAACGTCAATACGGCCACAAGCCAGCCCGGCATCCTCAGCTCCTA
>CAZOXN010000505.1:0-2882 GCA_964583655.1 uncultured Desulfarculaceae bacterium
GCCGGTATGCCTTGGCGATGAGGGCCGCCTTGAGGCGGGCCCTCTCCTGATGGGCCGACCCGGCCGGATCGAAGAAGAGATCGCCCGAGTCGACCGGCAGGACCTGGATCCCCTCCGAACGCATCCTGGCCACCAGGGCCGCCCGCCGGGCAAGACCGCCCAGCACGGTGTCCCCTCAAGAGGGACAGGGGAAGAGATGCCCTTTGACGTTGTTGGTGTGAAGGATGGTGACCTGGACGGGTTCCCCTGATGCCCGCTGTGGTCCCCATCCCAAGAGGGCGGCACACAGAAACACGATGGCCGCGATCCGGATCCCCACAGCCGGCCCCGAGGCAACCCTCCAACGCCTTTGATCCGTAGAGCCGCTCATGATCTCCTCCATCCCCTTCCTCCGCTCGCACAAGGCGACTGGGCCTCACCACGGCAGAGCCCTGCGCCTCTACTTGAGTCCAAAGCCTGGTTGGTTCGAACCACACCCCCCACAGGAGAGAAACCCGATCTCAACCCGCGCGCCCTTCTGGGCCAGGCCCTGACCTCCTCAGTCCGCCTCGATCTCGCTCTCCCGGATCCATGATCGCACCTGGGGGTCTTCAGGAAGTGCCGAGTTCAAGCTCTCGAGGGTCCAAAGGAAACGATTCCCCTTGATGCCTGTCTCCTTCGCCCTGGCCAGGTCCTGCTCCAGCTTGGCCACGAGCTGCTGGGTCTGGGCGATCTGCCTCTCGATGGCCTCCGTTGCCTGGCGTTCCTTGGCCGCGGTGAGGGCCCGCATGCGGATCCCCAGGTTGGAGATGTGCTCTTGGATCCTGTCGGCAGCCCCCTCGTCCTGGAACGGGCCCTTGGCTTCCTCTACGGTCAGGCGGAGCCTCCCGACGGTCATGCCCTTATAATAGGACTGGCCGATGAAGGAGCCACCCTCGCGATCCAGGTAGTTGGAGTAGCGCCCTTCGTGCCCGCCGAGGATGAAATGGATCCCCGGGACCGCCTTGGCGATCTCCTTTGCCTCGGCCATGGTCAGGTCGGACAGGACGAAGATGAGGTCCGCCTTCCCCTCGAGGCCCGCCACGGCCTCCCTGGCTGCCGCTACAGGGTCCCCTATCTGGAGCGCCTCCTTGAGGCCCTTCTGGATCTCAGGGTTCGGTCTGGTGAGTCCTACGAGGGCCACCCGCAGGCCCGAGGATTCCTTGAGCACGAACGCGGGGAATACCCGTGCCTTTTTCCTGGGGTCCAAAAGGTTGGCAGAGATCAAAGGGAGCCCCTGGCCCGCCTCTTGCCGCAGGAAGTCCACCCCATGAATCAGGTCCGTATCCCCCACGGCCACGGCATCGACCCCCATCTGTCTGTAGGCCCGGGCGATGACCCTGGCCTTGGCGAGGGCCTTCTGGGGATCGAGTCGTTTCTCCGTGTCGAAGAAGAGGTCCCCGGAGTCCACCACCACTACGGCAGGTTGCTCCTTGCGGAACCTCTCCACGAACGCGACCCGCCGGGCGAGACCGCCCAGCACCCTGTCCCCTCAGGTCTCGCAGCCGAAGAGATGACCGGCCACGCTGCCCGTGTGAAGGACTGTCACCTGACCCTGGCCGGCCCAGGCCTTACCGGTCCCTGAAAGATGGATGAACAGCGCCAAGCCAAGAATGCACAGTAGCCGAATCACCCCACTCCTCCTTTCCCATGATCCCTCATCAACGCAAGAGAGAAGGATTACCATCCCTCCCCGACCTCGAACTGGGCGAGATACCCCTCCAGGTCCCCCTTGGCCTCTTGCCCCAGGCGCGGGCAATCGCCAGGCTCCTTGGCCCTGTCCGCCAAGAGGGTGGCGAAGACCGTGCACGTGGGCTGGCCGCACTCCTTGCAATTGGTCCTGGGGAGGCGTCTCAAGATCTCGAGGATCTTGGGCCTCGGGGCATTGGTGGTCGTGGGCTGAATCCCCCCCCTGCGTTCCCAGGTCTCGTTGATCTCCTTCACCAACCAGTCGAGGATACGCTCGGCCTCCCCTTCGTCCTGCAGGGCATTTATGGCGATCTCCCTCGGATGCAGGGTGATGAGTTTGCCGTGGACCTTGAGGGTCAGGGACGGCGGATCCGCGCTGTAATGAGTCCCTCCCAGGACCGTGTTGAGATAGGGTAGGACCTCCGTTATGTCCTCCCGGAGATGGGCGATGCAGTGCACCGACTGGAAGCTCGGGTTGCACTCTGGCCTGAAGATCTCCTTGGTGTACCCTCGAACCAGCATGGACCCTCCTTCCCCTGCCTCGGGCATATGCACCTAAGGGGAGAAAAACGGGCTCAGGATGAAGTAGACGGCCAGCAATGCCACCACAGCCCCCGCCGCCTTCCTGAACCAGTTTCCGACCCCCTGCCAGGCCGTGTTCTCCAGGAGACGCCTCAAAGCCGCCGTAGAGCTCCCCGCAGCAACTATGGGGAGGCAGTGGCCCAGGGCGAAAAAGAGTATCAGGAGGACGCCGGCGCTCATCCTTTGCTGCACGGTTATTATCGCCAGCATGGGGGCGATGAAGCCGAAGGTGCAGGAACCTGAAAGGACACCGTAGGAAAGACCCAGAAGCAGGGCCCCCCAAGATCCCTTCAGATTGAGTCCGTGCAGCACCCCCCCTGAGAAAGAGCATTTCTCCACGCCCCACATGCCCAAAGCGGCCCACAACAAGATCATGCCCACCAAGACCTGCCAGTAGCCGCCTATGTCCCCCAACATGCGACCGAGGGCTGCGCAGACCAGACCCACCGCCGCGATGGTGACGAAGAGCCCGGCGGTGAAGGCCACTGCATAATGCCCGGCCTCCCGGGGCCGCAAGGTCCGGTCTTGCCCCCCCACGTAGGCCACGATCAGGGGGATGGAGGCCATGTGGCAGGGACTAAGGAGAACGCTCA
>CAZOXN010000506.1:0-2877 GCA_964583655.1 uncultured Desulfarculaceae bacterium
GCGCTTGTCCACATCCGCCCGAAGTTCCTCAAAGCGTTTGTCCACCTGTTGCATGAACACTTGGAGTGTTGACTCCATCCGGATCAGGCGATCTCTATCCTCCTGGGCAAACCCCGGCCCCTGGGCCCAGCCCATAGAAGCCATGCCCAGAAGCAAGGCTGCAAGGCAACCGGCGATCCCCCACCTCATGGTTTCACCCCCATGGCCTTCTGCCCGCAACTCCAACCTGCCTCAAATATAATCCATTTGCCGGGCCAAGGTCCAGAACTAGAGCGAAAACCAAAAACGTCCCTCGCGCCAAGACGCCAAGGGCGCAAAGGGGAAAGCCCTTGAGCTGCCGCCTCGCGGCCCCCCGAAGGGAAAAAAAACGGGGTTCTTGGCGAGCTTGGCGTCTCTGCGCGAGAACAATAAGGGTATTCTTTAGTCGTGGGGCAAGCAAACCAAACACCCCTCATCGCGCCAAGAGGCAAAGAACGCTAAGGACGAAATAGACCAGATAGACCAATCATTGCCCAAAGTGTCTCAGAGCCTGCGAAGCAGGCGGGCTGGGTTGCCGCAATAGAAGCCGGGGACATCTATGTCCTTCGTGACCACGGAGCCCGCCCCGATGACAGCGCCGTCACAGATCCTCACCGGGAGGATGGTGGCGTTGGTCCCTATGGAGACGCGGTCCCCAACGACGGTCTCGTGCCACAGGGAGGGGTCCTTCCCCGCGGGACCCCCGGAGCGGAAGAGGTCGTTGACGAACATGGCGCCATGGGAGATGAAACAGTCATCCCCTATGGTGACGAGCTCGCATATGAAGGCGTGGGACTGGATCCGGCAGCGCTTTCCTATGGCGACCCCCCTCTGGATCTCCACGAAGGGTCCTATGAAGGTGTCGTCTCCGATCCTGCACTCGTAAAGGTTGAGCGGCTCGACCAGCGTCACGTTGGAGCCGAAGGTGACGTCGCGGATCTGGCTCCGGAGTATGCGAGGCGAGATGGGGGTACCGGAGTCGTTTGGGTTCATCGAGTCCATATGGTCTGTCTGGTCTGTTTCGTCTATTCCGTCTGGGGGGGTCAGGCGAGGTGCCTGTAGAGCAGGGCGCCGGCCAGACGGTTGAGGGCCAAGGGGAGGCGGCGGAAGAGCTGGTTGTGCGGCCCTGAGACCATGTCCCGTCCGGAGACGAAGGCCGAACGCCTCAGGTCATACTTGTAATAGCGGATCTTCTCCTCTGTAGCGCCCCAGCCGTTCTTGAACTGCCTGAGCCCCCTGTGCCGGGGATCGGTCCTGCCCAGAGAGAGGGTCCTGCAACCCATGCGGGAAAGGCGGGTCATCCCCTCCCACATGACCAGGTTGCTGGGCCTGAGGTGCTGGAATCTCATGTCCGAGGCCCCGTACTTGAACAGGGCGCCATGGCCGAGATGGAAGAACACGGCCCCTGCTATCCCCCGTTCTTCGTGCCGGGCCAGGGTGACGAACCCGAGACCCCTGGAAAGGACGTGCTCGAAGACCTTGACGAAGAACTTCCAAGGCTGGGGGGGGAGCCCATGGGCCCGGCGGGTGGTGCAGTTGAGGCGGTAGAACTCCCTGAGGGCGTAAAGAGAGGTATGGGAGGAGACCGCCAAGCCCTGGGATTCCGCCTTCCTTATGTTCCTCCTGGTGCTGTCCCTGAGGCCCTTCCAGAGGGGACCCTCGCCCGCGGAGAGCTCCACGGTATGTGTCCAGAAAGAGGCCGAGGGGGTGGCGCCCTCCAGGAAGCCGTCCCCTCCCCGCCACTCGATGGACCTCCAGTTGGCCTCCCTGGCGAAGGAGAGCAGAGGCCCCGAGAGATCGCCGGGGCTCATCCCGTGCCCGAGGAGGGGGGCGCATTCGTCCGTGAACGGAAGCCCCACCCCGCGGCGTCCGGTGAAGGGGCTCCTCACCTCCATGCACGCGGCCAGGGCCTGGAATCTTTTCCCCTCCAGGGAGGCGAAGTAGGCCGGCCTGTACCCGTATGCCTCGCTCAGGACCCTGGCCCATGCACTGGAATGGGCGAAGGAGGCGCCCTGGGTGGCGAGCAGAAGCTCGTCCCAGCCAGGAAAGGAGACGGGATTCAGCACCTGCAACACGGGCGGATCGCAGGGCACAAGGCGAAATGGGGAACCCGAGGGGGGTCGGCACCCACTCCCTAGGCCCCTGTCGCGGCCAGGAGGTCCTGCCTGCCGTTGGTGGAGTAGAGGATGGGATAGTTGGCCAGGCCCCTGTAGACCACCGGGATGAACTTCCCGTTGTTCTTTATGGACCTCTCGGCCGCCTCAAGCACGGAGACCACCTTCATGCCGCTGTAACCGTCGCTCCTCGGTATCTTTCCCTGTCTTATGCAGTCGATGAAGTGGGCGAGCTCGAATCTCAGGGGTTCGTAGTCGTCGATCCTGGGGATATGGATGTCGCCGTACCGGTAGGAGAACTGGAACTCCCCGAAGGTGTCGTAGTACGGAGGGGCGTCCACGCCCTTGTCGTAGATCTTGATCTTCTCCTGGGCCTCGATGTCGTTGTAAACGAGCATCTTCTTGCTGCCCACGAAGGTCGTCCTTCGGATCTTGTTGGGATCGAGCCAGCTCACGTGGATGAAGGCGATGACCCCGTTGTCGTAGTTCAGGGTCACGGTGGCCACGTCCTCGATCCCCTTGTTGTAGTGGGCCGTGCCCTGGGCGTTCACCCCGAGGGGGGACTTGCCCAGGACATAGTTGATGATGGAGATGTCGTGGGGGGCCAGGTCCCACACCACGTTGATGTCCTGCTGGAAGAGCCCCAGGTTGACCCTGGTGCTGCTCACGTACAGGATCTCCCCGAGCTCGCCGCTCTCCACGATCTCCTTGACCTTGTTCACGGCGGCGGTGTACTCGAAGGTGT
>CAZOXN010000507.1:0-2876 GCA_964583655.1 uncultured Desulfarculaceae bacterium
GGTTGTATAAGCGTTGTGGGAAGAGTGAGGAAGCCCATTTGGTGATGAAGGAGGAGCTGGCAGGGGGTCGGTTTCCGTCAGGGAAGTTTGGTCAGAATGCGGCTTGGTGGTGGATGATGGTGTTGGCCTTCAACCTCAACGCGGTGATGAAGGGGTTGGTGCTTGGTAAGTCATGGGTGTCAAAGAGGATGAAGGCGATTCGGTATCATCTGATCAGATTGCCTGGGCGGGTGTTGGAGCGTTCTCGCCGGCTGATCATCCGGTTGGGGAGGGGACACCCTTGCTTTGGTTTGCTGCTGGATGCCAGAGCGAGGATCAATGAGCTGGCCTTGGGGCCATCCGGGTAGAGGCGAGGGGCACTGGGAAGCTGCGCAGGGGGTCGGACCGAGGGAGAGGTGCGTCCTCTTAGGGGCCCATTTGGGGGGTAAAGGGTAACAAAGGCGGCCAGCTGACCCGGCCAGCGGCCACCAGGGAGCAAAATCCATCTCCACACCCCCTCGCACTCTTCCTCTGCAAGCTAGGCGGTGGATTTGGGTCGCAGTCGTTGAGTTGACTCTGAGGAGTCCTATGGTATAATCGTTCCGTCCCGAGGCAGTATCCCCATGGGAGCTGCACTCAGGGGAAGAGCTGGATCCATCACAGGGCATCGCATTCCGCTTGGAGCCGCAATGGACCGAGACGGAAAGGAGGGCCGGACCTTCGGCCCGTCGAAGTATCTGACACAGATCCTTACTTCTCACTCCTTCAAGCTCCAACGGAGCGCCCTTCACGTCCTCGTTCCCGTCAGACATGGCCATTCATCCAAAGGTCCAGGGGGGCACGGCAGCCTTGGTGTCCGACAGGAGATCCCCGCTGGAGCGGCACGAATGGTACGGCATTGGTCCGTGAGAGGCCAATGGAAGAAGCACAGGAGGTGCATTGTCATGAGGAAGATGGCGTTGTTGATGATGGTCGCTGCAGTGATGTGGTCGGTGGGTACGGTCGCAGCACAAGGACCAATGAAGGGGGGGCATCTCGTGGTGTGCTCCCAGGCAGAGCCCCCAGGGCTCGATCCCACTGCCAATACTGCAGCGGCCATAGACCGGGTGGTCTACTCCAACATCTTCGAGGGGCTGATCAAGCTGGACGGCCAAGGCCGATTCGTGCCCGCCCTGGCCGAGAGGTGGGAGGTCTCAGGCGACGGCCTGACCTACAGGTTCCACTTGCGAAGGGGCGTCAAGTTCCACAATGGAGAGGCCTTCGACGCCAAGGTGGCCGAGTGGAATCTCCAGCGGGCCAAGGGGGAGAAGACACAGAACCCGCACCCGGAGTACTTCCGTGGCATCGCCAGGATCGAGACCCCGGATGATCACACGCTCGTCCTGACCCTCAAGGAGCCTGATGGGCTCTTTCTGGTGCACATGGCCGAAGGCGACGCCGTGATGCTCCCCATGGGAGCGGCAGAAGAGGCCAAGTCAAGGCCCATAGGGACCGGGCCCTTCAGGTTCGTCCAGTGGGTTAGGGGGGACCGGGTTGAGGTGGAACGTTTCGAGGGGTACTGGAATCCCAGGCTGCCATACTTGGACAGGGTCACCTTCAAGTTCATCCCTGATTCGAGCGCCCAGGCCGCAGCCCTGAAGGCCGGGGATATCCACGTCATCGGGTACCAGGCGAATCCTGAGACGGCCCTGGAGCTCTCCAAGGACAGGCGCTACAAGGTCTACAACGGGACGACGACCACAGAGGTGATCCTTTCCACCAACAACAAGGTCAAGCCGTTCGATGACCTCAAGGTGCGCCAGGCCATGGCCTATGCCATAGATCGCAAGCGGCTCGTGGAGCTCGCGGTCCAAGGCTTCGGGACCCCCATAGGCTCCCACTGGTGTCCGTCTGCCCCTTACTACGTGGACCTGACTGGGCTTTATCCGTACAGTCCTGAGAAGGCAGTGCAGCTCCTCAAGGAGGCGGGCTATCCGAACGGCTTTGATGCAGTGATCAAGCTTCCCGTCACGTATGAATACGCCAGGCGCTCCGGCGAGGTGATAGCGGACATGCTCTCCAAGGTGGGCATAAGGCTCAAGATCGAGGTCATCGAATGGGCGCAGTGGCTGGACAGGGTGTTCAAGAACAAGGACTACCAGCTCACCGTCATAGGACATGCGGAGCCGTGGGACATAAACATCTACGCCAAACCGGAGTATTACTTCCAGTACGACTCGCCGCGTTTTCGGGAGGCTTATGGCCGTGCCCTCAAGGCGAGCACTGAGGAAGACAAGGCCAAGTACTTCGGGGTGTGCCAACGGATCATCGCCGAGGATGCGGTGAATGGGTTTCTCTTCTCCCTCTCGAGCCTCCCGGTCATGAGGGCCGAGGTGATGGGGTGGTGGGAGAACTATCCCGCCATCGCCCTGGACTGCACAGAGGTCTGGCTCAAGAGATAGGCCCATGGTGGCATTCCTGGTCAGGCGTCTCATCACCATGGTGGTGATGCTCTTTCTCGCCTCGGCTGCGATCTTCACGGTCCTCTTCGTCCTGCCCGGCGATCCAGCCCAGGTGGTCTTGGGCATCAATGCCACCCCAGAGACCCTGGCCAACGTCAGGGCGAAGCTGGGACTGGACAGACCGCCTTGGGTGCAGTATGCCCATTGGATGATGGGCCTCGTGACGGGACACACCGGCCGCTCTATCCAGTACGACCTGCCGGTCCTGGAGTTGATAGTGACGAGGATGGCCGTGACAGGCCCCCTGGCCGTGATGGCCATCGTCATCGCTGTGGTCTTTTCCATTCCGCTGGGGATCTATGCCGCGCGACACCAGAGCAAGCCCGGCGACCTGGCTGTGATGGGCCTGACCCAGATCGGGCTGGCAGTGCCGGAGTTCTGGCTCGGGATCCTCTT
>CAZOXN010000508.1:0-2873 GCA_964583655.1 uncultured Desulfarculaceae bacterium
GTTCAGGGCCGCGGTTCCCCGGCGAAGATCTCGAAACCGAGCCAACGGGACCTCCATCACACGGCACAATATGGCCAGGTTGACGAAATTGTGGCCGCATAGCAGGATCGTGCTCCCCTGCTGATGATGGGCGCAGATCCTTACCACCGCTGCCCAAGCCCTGGCCTGGACCTCCTGGAGGTTTTCCCCGCCAGGCATCCTCACGGCCGAGGGGTCTTCCAACCAGATCTTCAGGATGTCTGGATAGTGCGAGGCCCACTCCCTGGCCTCCATCCCTTCGAACTCCCCCAGGTCCATCTCCGCCAGGTCTTCCTCGATGCTGATGGGCACGTCCGGGTGGAACCTCCCTATGGCCCTGGCTGTCTCCAGGGCCCGGACTAGAGGGCTTGTGTGGATGGCGACGATGGGCTCCTCCTTCAGGGTCTCGGCCAAGGCCATGGCTTGGGCCCTGCCCCTCTCGTTGAGGGGGACGTCGCTCCTTCCCTGAAACCTGTGACTGGAATTCCAGTCGGGCTCCCCGTGTCGGACGAGCCATATGCGGAGAGCCTTTTCCATGGTCAGCGCCTGCGCCTCAAATGCTTGCCCCTAGTCCTTTGGAGGAGAGGACGCCCTCCCGGTTGGTGACCCTCAGCTCGACGTGAGGAACCGGTGAATGGCGCTCGCGGCCTTGCGACCCGCACCCATGGCGAGTATCACTGTCGCAGAGCCGGTGACGATGTCTCCGCCCGCCCACACTCGCTCCTTCCTGGTGCGGCCACTGTCGTCGGCCACGATGTAACCCCAGCGGTTCGTCTCCAGTCCCGGTGTGGTAGCTGGGACCAGGGGATTGGCGGAGGTCCCGATGGCCACGATCACCATGTCCGTCTCCACCGTGAACTCAGATCCCTCGATGGGCACCGGTCGCCTTCGGCCAGAGGCATCCGGCTCCCCCAGTTCCATCCGGACGCACTCCATGGCGCGGACCCAACCCCTTTCGTCTCCCAAGAAACGCACGGGGTTGGTGAGCAGCTCGAAGATGATCCCCTCCTCCTCTGCGTGATGGATCTCCTCGGCCCTGGCTGGCATCTCCTGTCGGGAGCGGCGGTAGACTATGCGCACGGTCTCAGCCCCTAGTCTCAGGGCTGTGCGGGCCGAGTCCATGGCGACGTTGCCGGCGCCCAGGACCACCACCTCCTTTCCCACCGCAATGGGGGTGTCGTAGTCCGGGAACATATAGGCCTTCATCAGGTTGGAGCGGGTCAAGTACTCGTTGGCCGAATAGATACCGCAGAGGTTCTCGCCCGGGATCCCCATGAACACCGGCAGTCCGGCCCCGAGCCCTAGGAAGACCGCATGGAAACCCTCATCATTCAGGAGTTCGTCCACCGTGACGGTCTTTCCCACCACCACGTCCATCTCGATCTTGACCCCGAGCCTCTGGAGGTAGTTAACCTCCGCCCTCACGATCTCCTTGGGGAGCCTGAACTCAGGGATCCCGTAGATGAGGACCCCTCCTGGCTCATGTAGGGCCTCGAAGACTACCACCTCGTGGCCCTTCTTGATGAGGTCACCGGCCAGGGTCAGCCCTGCGGGGCCAGAGCCGACCACGGCCACCCGCTTTCCGGTGGGTGGGTCCATGGCGGGCATCTCGAATGTCCCGTGAGCCCTGTCGAAGTCCGCCACGAAGCGCTCCAATCGCCCGATGGCCACAGGGTCCCACTTCCTTCCCAAGATGCATCCCTTCTCGCACTGATCCTCCTGTGGGCACACTCGACCGCACACCGCCGGCAAGGAGTTGGTCTCGCGTATCTTGGCCGCGGCCTCGAAGAACCTCCCCTCAGCGGTCAGGGCTATGAAAGATGGTATGTCCACCTCCACCGGGCACGACGGGACGCAGCCCGGTTTCTTGCACTTGAGACACCTGCTCGCCTCCAGCATGGCCTGCTCGGCGGTGTAGCCCAACGGGACTTCCTTGAAATTCCTCGCCCGCTCCTTTGGCCCCTGTTCCGGCATGGGTTGACGTGGGACCTTGGGTTTTTTCGATTGCCTGCCCTCAACGCCCTTCTCGGTCATGACCTCTTCCCTCCGTGTGCCTGCTCCCTGAATCGATCGTAGGCCACCTTCTCCTGTGGCATGTACATCATCAGCCGCTTGCTCAGCTCGTCGAAATCCACTTGGTGTCCATCGAAGTCCGGCCCGTGAACGCAGCAGAACTTGGTCTCACCTCCCACCCTGACCCGGCATGCCCCGCACATCCCGGTTCCATCCACCATGATGGGGTTGAGGCTGACCATGGTCTTGACCCCGAAAGGCTTGGTGGTCTTGCACAGGAAGCGCATCATGGGCACAGGCCCGATACCCATCACGAGCTTGACGTCCCTCGTCTCCTCCAGGATCTCTTTGAGCACATCGGTCACGAATCCGTGGCGGCCGTAACTGCCGTCGTCGGTGGTGACGTGGAGGACATCGCACACCGCAGCCATCTCCTCCTCCAGGATGAGGAGCTCCTTGGTCCTGGCGCCGATGATCCCGATCACACGATTGCCGGCTTCGAAGAACGCCCGCGTGACAGGGTAGATGACGGCGACCCCCAGCCCTCCTCCCACGCAGACCACTGTCCCGAGCTTCTCCACGTGGGTCGGGACCCCCAACGGCCCTATCACGTCGCTTAGACTCTCTCCCTCTTCCATGAGGGCCAACATGGCAGTGGTCTTGCCGACGACCTGGAAGTAGAGCCGGATCCACCCCTCCGTGGGATGGGACTCCGCAACGGTAAGGGGGATCCTCTCCCCCTTCTCATTGGCGCGCAGTATCACGAACTGCCCTGGCCTGGTCTTCTTGGCTATCCGCGGGGCGTGGACCCTGAACATGTTCACCGTCCCCTCCGCCATGAT
>CAZOXN010000509.1:0-2869 GCA_964583655.1 uncultured Desulfarculaceae bacterium
CGCCCACCAAGAAGAGGTAGACCTCCGGGTTTCTGAGCGTCAGTCCAATGGCCATGCGCACGATCTCATGGGCCTCATCCTCCTGGCGCGGTGAGCCACTTATCACCACTGCTACTTTCTTCTCAGTCGGTTTCATAAAATCACCTTCAGGTGAAGGCCAAGAAGCGATCCGACCTCTCCACGATGCAGGCCAGATCGTATTGGCTGCCCTCCTCGGCGCCCCAAGGATAGTCTGACTCCGAGTCCAGGCCCCTCTGGATGGCGTTCAAGGCGCAAAAGCGGACCCTTGCCCCGTGCTGCATGGCCTTGCCCAGCCTTGGATCGCGGAGGTGATAGACCCCGTCGCCCATGAGGAATATCTCGACCTCTACACCCTTGAGCCGAGCGGCACTGGAAAGACCGCAGATGATCTCGAGGGGGGTTTCCTCTCGGTGGGAGAGGAGCAGGACCCCCAGTGTCTTTGCCGCGGGCTCTCCCTTACCCTTGGGTGCTGCACACATCTTGGTAATCCCTCAACTCCTTGAATTCAGCCCCCTGTCCGCAAGCAGGGCAGTGTGGGTTCTTTCGCAGCTTCAGCTCATGGGTCTCCATCTCCAGGGCGTCGAAGAGGAGCAGGCGGCCTATGAGGGGTCTCCCGATACCGAGGAGGAGCTTGATCGTCTCCGTGGCCTGGAACAGCCCGATGGTGCCAGGCAAGACACCCAGGACTCCCGCCTCCTGGCAGCTAGGGACGGAGCCAGGTGGTGGCATTTCAGGGACGAGGCATCTGTAACATGGCCCCTGTCCTGGGTCGAAGACGCTCACTTGTCCCTCGAACCGGAAAACAGCGCCGTAGACATTCACCTTGGCGCTCAGGACGCAGGCATCGTTGAGGAGAAAGCGTGTGGCGAAATTGTCAGTGCCGTCCACGATCACGTCGTACGGGGCCAGGACTTCCAAGACGTTTTGCGCACTCAATCGTTCACGGTACTCCACCACATGGACATCCGGGTTGATGGCCTCTATGGTCTCGCGGGCTGAGCAAACCTTCGATTTCCCTAAGTCAGCCGTGCTGTGGATGACCTGCCGCTGCAGGTTGCTCAATTCCACGGTGTCGAAATCCACCAAGCCCATAGTCCCTACTCCAGCCGCAGCGAGGTAGAGGGCTGCTGGTGAGCCGAGCCCCCCCATGCCCACCAACAATACTCTCGATGACAGGAGCCTCTTCTGCCCCCTGCCCCCTACCTCAGGGAGGAGGATATGCCTGCTATAACGTCGAATCTGTTGTTCGCTCCACGAAGGCATGGCATCCTCCCTCACCCTCCGGCTATGGCCGGGACCACTGAGATGAGGTCACCATCTTTGACCGGCGTCTCCTGTCCTTCCAGGAACCGGATGTCCTCGTCGTTGAGATAGACGTTGATGAAGGGGCGCAGTCCAGAGCCGTCGTACAGCCTCTCCCGCACGCCCGGAAAACGATGCCCCAGATCCTCCAGGACCTGGGAGATGGTGTCACCCCTGGCCTCGACAATGGCCCTGTTGTCCATGAAACGCCTCAAAGGGATGGGTATCCTAACCAATGCAACCATATCCTTGCCTCCTTTCCGTTGCCTCCACATCGCCTGCGAATGCCTCCAGCGAGGGCCTGATCCTCAAGGGCTGTCGGGTCTTCCCCACCAAGGTCTCCTGTGTCTTGAGGCCGTTGCCCGTAATGGCCAGGACAGTCAGGTGGTCCCTGCCTATCCTTCCTTGGCGGACCAGCTTGCGGGTCACAGCTACGACCACCCCCCCGGCCGTCTCCGCGAAGATCCCCTCTGTCCTGGCCAGCAGTAACATCCCTTCCAGGATTTCCTCGTCCGACACATCCTCGGCGTAGCCTCCGCTGTCCCTTATCGCCTTGAGGCCGTAATAGCCATCAGCGGGATTGCCTATGGCCAGGGACTTGGCCACCGTGTTGGGCTTGACAGGCCTGATGGTGTCCCAGCCGTTCTTGATGGCGTTGGAGACAGGCGCGCAACCGCTGGCCTGCGCAGCATAGAGCCTCGTGGCGTTGCCCTGTATCCAGCCCAGGGACTCCAGTTCCTTGAGCCCTTTCCATATCTTGGTCAGCAGAGAGCACCCTGCCACCGGGATGACCATGTGGTCCGGGGAACGCCAACCGAGTTGCTCGGCGATCTCGAAGGCGAAGGTCTTGGATCCCTCGGAGTAATAGGGTCGCAAGTTGATGTTCACAAAGCCCCATGGATAGATGGCAGCCACTTCTGAGCAGAGGCGATTGACATCATCGTAGTTCCCCTCCACCGCGATCACCTCGGCGTCGTAAACCAGGGTCCCAACGACCTTGGCCTCCTCCAGATCCGCGGGAATGAATATGACGCTCCTGATGCCCGCGGCTGCGGCCTGGGAGGCCAGGGAGTTGGCGAGATTCCCTGTGGAGGCACAGGCCACAGTGTCGAACCCGAACTCCAGGGCCTTGGAGACCGCAACGGATACAACCCTGTCCTTGAAGGAAAGGGACGGCACATTCACCGTATCGTTCTTGATGTAGAGCCTGGACAATCCCAGGCACTCCCCCAACCTCCTGGCATGGACAAGGGGAGTGAATCCGGCATTCAACCCCACTTTGGGCTCGCCCCTGAGGGGGAGGAGGGGTTCGTAACGCCACATGCTAGGGGGGCCTGAGACGAGCCCTTGGGGAGAGAAGTCGCGCGCTATTCGATTGTAGTCGTACAGGACCTCCAACGGTCCGAAGCAGTCCTCGCACACGTATGTTGGTCCCTCCTCGTAATGCCTACCACATGCCCGGCAGACGAGTCCAGTCACGTAACCCATGTCAAGAAACTCCTTTCTCTATGGGGATCAGTAAAACGACGTTTCCCTGAGAGCATTG
>CAZOXN010000510.1:0-2866 GCA_964583655.1 uncultured Desulfarculaceae bacterium
GCGAACGATATCCAGGCTCCGCACTGCGCTCTTGCCCGTGCCAAGGACCATAGGGGCAACAAAACAGACCAAACGATGGGCGAGACGCGCCTTCAAGAAGGAGGTGATCACTCGGCCTCCTCCCTCCACCAGCACGGATGATACACCTGAAAGCGCTAAGTCCCTCAACGTGTCCCTCAGGTCCACTCCTCCATCCGCGCCTTGTACGGAATAGATCAGCCGAGCCCCAGCCCTTTCGAGTTCTCTGGCCTTGTCTCTGTCACCCTTCTGCGTTGTGACCACCCATGTCTCAGGAGCCCCACGCCCTACCCGAAGCACCTTGGACTCCAACGGGATCTGAAGTCGGCTGTCCAAGATCACGCGAATCGGATCCCGGCCCCTGACCAGACGCACCGTCAGTTGCGGGTCGTCGGCCAGGACCGTGCCGATACCCACCAGGACCGCGTCATGAACGGCGCGGAGCCGATGGGCCATCCTCCTGGAACCCTCCGAGGTTATCCATCGCGAGTGACCAATGCGGGTGGCGATCCTCCCGTCCAGCGACTGCGCCCATTTGATGGTCACCCAAGGGAGGCCGCTCTCCATCCAGTGAAAGAAGATCCGATTCAATTGGCGGCATGCCTCCTCCATGACCCCGACGCGCACTTCCACTCCTGCCTCCCTGAGGATGGCAACCCCTCGACCGGCCACCTGCGGATTGGGATCCAGGGTTCCGATTACCACCCTCCCAACCCCGAGGCGCTTTATCAGGTCCGTGCAAGGCGGGGTCTTTCCATGATGGCAGCAAGGCTCGAGGTTCACATACAGGGTGGCGTCCCTGAGGTTACCCTCTTGGCCTGCCAAGGCCTCTGTCTCCGCATGGGCCCCTCCGAACCTGCGATGGTACCCTCGAGCTACGACCTTCCCCTCCCGCACCAACACCGCCCCAACCATGGGGTTCGGGCTCACGTACCCCTCACCCTTCCTGGCCAGCCTCAAGGCCTCTGTCAGGAAGCGTTCGTCCGAGGAAATGCCATCGGCTTGGCCGACCACCCCTCTCATGCTCTCCCCCTTCGCTGCTCTGTGGGCTCCAGACGCACAAGCCGTGCCCCCATGATATACCAAGAGGCAGGGCCAACCAAAGGGTGACGGCCTCGAGGATGTAACCCTTCAGTGGCGCGGAAACGGGTCACCATGGAGGCACCGAGGCTGAGAGGAGATGGGGCCTCCAGGTTCAGCAATATGGAACCGAGGGACTACCAGGGAATGATTTCTTGACATTTATCGAGGCTCTCCTATAATGGCTTCAAGTGGTCCTTGAAGGTACGATGTGCGCATTCCCTCGGTGCTTGGAGCTTGGTCCCATGGAGCTCACGGAGTTCCAGAACCTCAGGGAGAAGATAGTAGAGCTGATCCGATCCAATGAGTCCCTGAGGAAAGAAAAGAAGGCTTACGCCGAAAAAATCCTGCTGAGGGAGAGGCAAATCCAAGAACTCATGGCGAGGTGCGAGCGTTACGAGAGGGGCCGACGAGAGGCCTACCTCAAGGTGGAGGCCCTTCTCTCCAAACTGGAGGGTGTCAAGTAGCGAGGCCTCTGAGTGATGCACAAAAGGGTTACGGTCGATATCCTCGGACATCAGTATTCCATCAAGACGGATGGAGATGAGCAGTACATTCAGAGGATCGCGCAGTACGTGAATGCCAAGTCCAGGGAGGTCATGGAGGCCACCCACACGGTGACAACCTTGGACCTGATCATGAAGGTGGCTATCAACTTGGCAGACGAGCTCTTTCAAGAGCGGTCCCGCAGGGAGACCTTGTATAGAACCGTGGAGGAGGAAGCTCGCCGAATCAGCCAGGAGATCTCTGCACACCTCGAAGGAGATGTGACGAGTACTTAGTAGTGAGATCTTATTCTGTTGCCGGAGGTTTGGTGAAAGGTATCGGATGACGAGAGCTGAGCTGGCTGTGGCTTGTTGAGGCCATGGCCTCGTCCCCCAGGGTTGATGCCGCGCGGCGGGGGTCCGTGGCGGTGTGCCCTCCAGGGGGATCATGGACGCTGAGACGGGCCCGGATGAGGGTCAGGGGCCAGGAAGCGATCCATCTGGAGAGGGGATCCCGGAAACTGTCATCGAGAGGGAAATGCTGAGGATCTTGCCAGAGAAAGTAGGAGCCTTCCACCGTGAGTGCTCCCTCGCATTGGCCATGGGGGCGCTTTGGGGAACCATCCTAGGGCTTTTGTCGGTCTCATTGGGGCACCGAACCCGAGTTGATACGGGCTATGGAAGGTGGGAATGCTCAGGGGTCTTGCTTCGGACGATGCTAGTTCATGACATACTACGTCATGTCGCCTGGAACAGGAGACACCCGGGCAATCCATGTACTCCTCGGAACAAGAGCTTTTCTCTGCCTCATCAGGACCCGCCGATGACGTCCGTCTCCTCCCTCCGGTCATCATAGCGCATCAGGGGCGCCAGAAGGTCGGTGTGCCCGGGGATGATCCCTTCGTTGCCCCGGACCGTACAGCCTGGAGGCCCACCTGAGCTGCGCACAAGGAGGTGAGCCCATCGTGTCTATGCCCAACGTTCATCAGGTCTTGTTCATGGTCTTGGCCTTTGGTTTTGGGTGCCTTGGCGGGGTGATCCTGTTCCGCATGCTCTCCAAGAGGCGTCTGGCCCGGTCCAGGGACGAAGCCAGGCAACTCTTGGCCAAGGCAGAGAAAGAGGCCGAGGCCTTGATCAAGGAAGCCCGTGTTCAGGCAAAGGAGGCCTTGTACCAGTCCAAACAGGAGTTCGAAAGGGAGGCCAAAGAGAGAAAGGCCGAGCTCCAGAAGCTGGAGAACCGGCTATTGCAGAGAGAGGAACACCTGGACAGGAAGGTGGAGCTC
>CAZOXN010000511.1:0-2865 GCA_964583655.1 uncultured Desulfarculaceae bacterium
GGGGAGAAGGTCCTGGACGTGGGGTGTGGGGCCGGGGAACTAGCTTGGGACATGGCCGAGCGGGCGAAGGTCGAGGTGGTGGCCATGGACCTCGACCAGGCCAAGATCTCCGAGGCGCAGAGGTTGCGTCCCCACCCCGGGCTCCGGTATCGCCAGGGGGATGTCCTGGAAGGGGTCCCGGAGGGGAGTTACGACGTGATCGTGCTATCCAATATCCTGGAGCACTTGGACGGCCGCACCGTGTTTCTCCGTAGGCTGGGAGAGATGAGCGGCGCGGCCAGGTTCCTGATCCGAGTCCCCATGTACGATCGGGACTGGAGGGTGCCTTTGAGAAGAGAGCTCGGCCTCGACCATCGACTGGACCCCACCCACGTGGTCGAGTACACGAAGGAGGCCTTCCTGGAGGAGATGGGGGAGGCCGGGCTCGAGGTCACGGGGATGGAGATCCGTTGGGGGGAGATATGGGCGGAGGCCAGGATTCGTGGTCTCGGTTAGCATAATCACCAGCGCCCACAACGAGCAGGAGCACCTGGAGGCGGCCATCTCCAGCGTGGTCCGGCAGACCCTCCGGGACTGGGAATGGATCATCGTGGATGACGGCTCCACCGACGGCACCTGGGAGATCCTCGCCCGCTGGGCGGAGAGGGAGGGGAGGATCCGCCTGCTCAGGAACGAGCGCCGCGAGGGGTTGAGCCGATCCCTCAACAGGGCCATTTCCGCATCCAGCGGCACGTACCTGGCCCGAATGGACGCCGACGACCTGTGCCGTCCTGACAGGCTCTGGAGGCAATGGAGCTTCCTGGAGAAGAACCCGTCGGTGGGGGTGGTGGGGAGCTTCAACCATGTGCTGGACCCGGAGGGCAAGGTCCTGGAGACCTGGCGGTTCCAGCACACCCCCGAGCAGATCCATTACACCCTGCAATTCCAGAACTGCCTCTGTCACAGCTCCGTGATGCTCCGAAGGGAGTTGCTGGAGGATATCGGGCTTTACCAGGAGGACCTCACCGCTGCCCAGGATTACGACCTTTGGCTCAGGGCCTCCCACAGGACGGCACTCTACAAGATCCCGGAGCCGCTGGTCTCCTGGAGGCTGCGCCCTGGCGGGGTGTCCGTGGAGCGACAGGGGGAGCAGACCCGGCTCGCCCGGCAGATTGCCCTGGCCAACCTGGGCCGGCTCGTGGGAGAGGAGGTGCCCCCGGGCTTTCTGGCCACGGTCCTGGGAAGGGAGATCCCCCGCGGGGCCGAGGAAAGATCCGCCTTCTTCGGCTTGCTCGAGAGGGTCCACCGGGCCATAGTGGGATCCGCCCCCCAGGGCGTGGAGAGGAAGAGGCTCGCTGGCCTCTGTCGTCATCGCACCAGGGTCCTGGAGATGGCCTTCCTTTGGCGGGGCGGGCCCCGGGAGAGATACCTCGGTTTCGCCTCTCGGGCCATCCTCCAGCCGCGGCTCCTGGCCGAGGTGCGGCAGCATCTGCGAAGGGCCGAGTGGACCTTGGGCTGAATAGGGGCGGGGTGGGAAGGGTCCTCCTGGTCAACACGAGCGACCGTGGGGGCGGAGCCGAGCGGGTAGCATGGTGCCTTTTCACCGAGCTGCTGGCCCGGGGGGTGGATGCGTGGATGGGGGTTGGCCTGAAGAGGACGGACCATCCCAGGGTCAGAGAGATCCCCCTTTCCCTGGGCAGGTGGGGTAGGCCCTGGGAGGGGATGTGGCGGGCAGCACACCGCCTCGAGGAGAGGTCCCCGGTCCTGGGCCGTCTGGGTCGGCCTTTCAAGGCCCTGGCCGTGCCGGGCCTGTTCCTCTCCTGGTGGAAGGGGAGAGAGGGAGGGCCCTACCCCGGGAGCCGTCTCCTCGTGGAGCGGTTTCCAAAGCCCGACCTCGTGCATTTTCACAACCTTCACGGCGGGTACCTCGACCTCGGCGTCCTGCCCGCCATCTCCAGGGAGCTGCCAGTGGTCCTGACCGTTCACGACGACTGGCTCTACACGGGCCATTGTGCATCGGCCAAAGAGTGCCGGCGATGGATGGAGGGGTGTGGGGAGTGCCCTGACCTGGATCGATACCCCCCTGTCCGAAGAGATGGGACCCGCAAGAACCTCGAGATGAAGCGAAGGACCATGAGCCAGGTCCGCCCCCATCTGGTGGTCCTCTGCGAGTGGTCCAGGACGCGGATCGAGGCCTCGCGCATGCCTCGCTCCCATATCCGCGTCATCCCCAACGGCGTGGACCTGAGGGTCTTCAGGCCTCTCCCGAAGCGAGAGGCCAGGGGCAGGCTGGGTCTCGCCCCTGAGGGGAGGGTCGTCCTCTTTTCCGCCGCGGGCCGTGAGGACAAGGGGGAGCCCGGTGCCCTCGGAGAGATCCTGGCTCTTCTCGGCTCCACGGCCGCCCCCAAGGGGACCGTGGCCCTGGTTTTGGGACACAGGGCTCGAGTATCCTACGAGCTCGGCCATCTCAGGGTCGTGGGTCTTCCCCGACAGAGGAGTCCCGAGGAGATGGCCCTCTGCTACGGTGCAGCGGATCTCTACGTCCACCCTTCCCGGGCGGACACCTTTCCCCTGGCCACCCTGGAGGCCATGGCGTGCGGGACACCGGTCGTGGCCCACCGGGTGGGCGGCATCCCCGAGCAGGTGGAGGACGGGGTGACGGGCCTCCTGTCGGGGCCCGGGGACCTGGCCCGCATGGCCCACGCCATCCAGGGGCTCCTGACCGATGTCCCGAGGTTGGAGGCCATGTCCCGGGAGGCGGCACGGAGGGCCAGGGAGCGCTTCGATCTCCAGGTGCAGGTGGAGGCGCACTTGGAGTATTACCTGGAGATATTGGACGAGAGGAGGGCAAAGGGAGGCGCGCCCAAAGAGGGCGGATCCGGATGA
>CAZOXN010000512.1:0-2862 GCA_964583655.1 uncultured Desulfarculaceae bacterium
CTACCGGCCCGCCCAAGGGGGCCCTTCACGCCCATCGGGTGGTCCTGGGCCACCTGCCTGGGGTGGAGTTCTTCCACAACTTCTTTCCCAGGAGGGACGACCTGTACTGGACCCCGGCGGACTGGGCCTGGATCGGGGGGCTCATCGACGTGCTGTTGCCCAGCTGGCATCACGGGATCCCGGTCCTGGCCTATCGGGCCAAGAAGTTCGACCCTGAACAGGCCTTCCACATGATCTCGAAACACGGGGTCAGAAACGCCTTCATGCCCCCCACTGCCCTCAAGATGATGCGGCAGGTCCCGGATCCTAGAAGCCGCTACGATTACAATATGCGCACCATAGGCTGCGGTGGCGAGACCCTCGGCGAGGAGCTTCTCCAATGGGGCAGGGAGGTGATGGGCCTCACCATCAACGAGTTCTACGGCCAGACCGAGGTGAACCTGGTGGTGGGGAACTGCTGCGATATCATGGAGGTGAGGCGGGGTTCCATGGGAAGGGCCATACCGGGTCATGTGGTGGAGGTCGTGGACGAGGGGGGCAACGCCCTTCCCCCTGGAACGGTGGGTGAAGTGGCCATCAGGAGACCAGACCCGGTGATGTTCCTCGAATACTGGCGCAATCCGCAAGCGACTGAGGAGAAGTACGTTGGAGACTGGTGTCTGACCGGGGATCTGGCCCGCAAGGACGAGGAAGGGTATTTCTGGTACGTGGGACGCAAGGACGACCTGATCACGAGCGCTGGATATCGCATCGGCCCTGCTGAGATCGAGGACTGCCTCCTCAGACACCCTGCAGTGGCCATGGCGGCTGTCATAGGGGCCCCTGACCAAGTGCGGGGCGAGATCGTCAAGGCCTTCATAGTCCTGAAGCCTGGCCAGCCCCCGGATGCAGCCCTCAAAGAGGAAATCCAGCAGTTCGTCAAGACCCGTCTGGCAGCACACGAGTACCCCCGCGAGGTGGAGTTCATCGAGGAGCTCCCCCTCACGGCCACGGGCAAGATCATGCGCAAGGATCTGAGAAAAATGGAGGCCCAAAAGAGGGAGGCGAACTGAGCCACTCAGAGTCCAAGGACGGCACCGGAGGGCTTCGCGGCGAATCACACAGCGAGGTATCTCTTCTTGATCTCCTCGTTGCTCTCCAGGTCCGAGATGCTGCCCTGGTACTTTATGGCCCCGTTGTCCACTATGTAGGCCCTCTCTGCGTGCTTGAGGGCAAATTTCAGGTTCTGCTCGGACAGGAGGATGGTGACGCCCTCTCCCTTGATGACGTCTAGGACACCGCCCAGCATCCGCACGACCAAAGGAGCCAATCCCTCGGAGGGCTCATCCAGCAGCAACAGGTCCGGATCCCCCATGAGCGTTCTGGCGATGGTCAACATCTGCTGCTCCCCGCCGCTCAGGGTTCCCCCTCGGCGCTGAGCGAATTTCTCCAAGACCGGGAAGAGCTCGTAGATACGTTTCAAAGTCCATCTGGATGCCTGGTTCCTGTCCTTCCTGCGGGCCACATCCAGGTTCGCCGCCACAGTCAGGTCCGGGAAGATCTTTCTGTCCTCCGGGACGAAGCCTATGCCCATTCGGGCGATCCTGTACGGAGGAAGACCGCTGATCTCCTGACCTCGATACTCGATGGAGCCCGACTTCGGAGGGTTCAGGCCCATGATGCTCACCATGGTGGTGGTCTTGCCCGCACCGTTTCTCCCGAGCAACACCACCAATTCACCCTGCTCCACCTCCAAGGAGACGTCGAAAAGGATGTGGCTCAGCCCGTAGAACGTGTTGATCTTCTCCACCCGGAGCTCGGCCATCACGTCTCCTCCCCGAGGTATGCCTCGATGACCTTCTTGTCCTTGGATATCTCCTCTGGGGTCCCTTGGGCTATGAGGCTGCCGTAGCAAAGTACTCGCACCTTTTGGGATATCTTGAAGACGATGTCCATGTCATGCTCGATGAAGAGCATGGTGATCTTCAACCTCTGCCAGAGATCCTGGACCAATTCCACCGTTGCCCAGCGCTCCTCAGGGCTCATCCCTGCCGTGGGCTCGTCCAGCAAGAGGAGCTTCGGCTCCAAGGCCAGGGCCAAGGCGATGTCCAGTCTCTTTTGGTTGCCGTGTGCGAGGGTCCCGCACTGCTGTTGGGCCGTCTCCGAGAGCCCTACGTCCTTCAGGACCTGGTGGGCACGCTCATGGACCTCCCTCAACTTGCGGGCGGGAGTGAAGAGGTTCAGGTTTCCCCCTCCATGCGTGATGAGGGCGGCCAACACATTGTCCAATACCGAGAGTCTGGGGAAGATACTGGTGATCTGAAAGGCCCTTCCGATGCCCAGCCTCACGATCTCAAAGGGCTGCATACCCACGATATCCCTGCCCTCGAAGAGAATCCTCCCCTCGTCGGGCAGATGGTATCCCGTGATCAGATTGAAGAGCGTGGTCTTTCCGGCGCCGTTGGGACCGATGATGGAGCTCAGCTCCCCCCTCTCGACATCGAGGCTGACCCCAGTGATCACGGAGTTTCCGTCGAACGACTTGGAGAGCCTCTCGATCCTCAGGATGTTCTTGTCCATCTCCATTAGCATCACGTGGACTTGGGTTCGGATTTCGCAAGAAGCCCCCGGGCCTTGTGTTGGTAGAGGCCCACAAGACCCTCTGGCGCGAAGAGGACCACGCACAGCAGGATGAGTCCCAGGAAGAGGGCCCAGATCTCCACCAGGCTCTGGTGGAACTGCTGCAGTATGATCTTCAGAAAGATCAGCACCGTGGAACCGATGGCCGGTCCGACCAGGGAATACATCCCCCCCACCAGGCACCCGAACACGGCATCTCCGGATCGACTCCAGTGAAGGAACTCTGTCTGTGCAAAGCGTTTC
>CAZOXN010000513.1:0-2260 GCA_964583655.1 uncultured Desulfarculaceae bacterium
CGTCAATGGCGAGAGGCGAGGGTAAGGCCGCGCCTTCAGGGCCGGCAAAAGGCGAGCCGTCCAAGCCTGTCCCGCGTTGGCGCGAAGCAGGCTGCTCACCACCGAAGCGCGGAAGGGAAGGGATATGGGCCCCTACAGCGCCAGAGATGTCGAACCGATGGATCACAGACCCATGAAAAAATTTCTTGACTGCAAGATTTTTTTTGACTAGGATGACGGCCATTCTGGTGGTCTTAAGGTCGGACGAGAGACGCAATGGCGAAGGTGGTCTAGGGCTTCCATTTCCGCAGCGGCTGTCCTGTGATAGCATCTTTAGCACTCCGGCCGGACCGTTCCTTCTGGCCGCCGTAGCCGGGCCAGAGGGACTCTCGATCTCCTTTCCGCGAGGAAATCCAGGAGGCCTGGTTTCAGGTCTTCGGCGAGGGGGGGAAGTTGCTCAGGGTGGAATCCATCGAGACCTTTTACGGGAAGCTCAAGGTGTTGGTGGGGGTTTCGCTCGAGCTTACGGCTGGGCAGTTGGTGGCGGTTATCGGTGCCAATGGGGCTGGGAAGTCGACCTTGCTTCGCACCATCATGGGGATCACCCCGGCTGAGTACGGGACCATAGAGTTTCTTGGTCGCAGGATTGAGGATGAGGACCCTGATGAGATCACCCGCCTGGGCATCTCCATGGTCCCCGAGGGTCGGTGGATATTCACGGACCTGACAGTGCAGGAGAACCTCGATATGGGGGCCTTCACCCGTTCGGATAGAGAAGGCATTAAAGAGGACTTCGAACGGGTCTACTCCATGTTTCCAGCGTTGAGGGCCAGGGCAAGACAGAGGGCCGGGCTCCTGAGCGGCGGGGAGCAACAGATGCTGGCCATCGGTCGAGGGCTCATGTCGAGACCCAAGCTCTTGATGCTGGACGAGCCATCGCTCGGGCTATCCCCTATCCTGGTCAGGGAGATATTCCGAATCATCAAGGCGATTCATCGACAGGGAACCCCGATCCTCCTGGTGGAACAGAACATGGCCATCTCCATGGCCATCGACAATTATGCCTACGTCATGGAGACCGGGAGGATGCGCCTATCAGGGGTGCCGGAGAAGATACTGGCCGACGAAGATGTCAGGGAGTTCTATCTTGGCGAAGGGAAGGGGAAGTACATCTCCAGGAAGGACAGGTGGAAAGGCAGGATGTAGGGGGCGATCGGGATGTTGATGCAACAGATCGTCAGCGGGCTGGCCCTGGGAAGCGTCTACGCCCTGGTGGCCCTGGGTTTCATCATCATCTACAAGGCCACGGACGTCCTGAACTTCGCCCAGGGGGACATGATGATGTTCAGCGCCTATGTGAATTATGCCCTCCTGGTGAGCCAAGTGCTGCCCATCCCCCTGATCATCCTGATCACTGTTGTCTCGGGGGCGATACTCGGTTTCCTGATCGAGAGGGCCATCGTGCGGCCCATGCTCGGGAAACCGCTCTTCGCGACGGTCCTTGTGACCATGGGGGTGGGGATCTGCCTACGAGCCGTGGCAGGGACCATCTGGGGTCACCAATATAAGGCGGTCCCGGAGATACTCTCCATAACTCCCATCAAGTTGGCCTTCGGTCTGATCATATCGCCCTTTCACCTGACGATCATCATCGTCTCCCTTGGTCTGGTGGCCCTCCTTTCGCTCTTCTTCAACTTCACGCGGGTCGGCACCGCCATGAGGGCCGTGGCCAGGCACCAACTGGCCGCGTTTCTCATGGGGATCAGGGTGAGGAGGATGTTCTCCATCAACTGGATGATCAGCGGCTTCGTGGGGGCCCTGGGCGGGATGCTCATAGGGCCCTTGACCTTCCTGAGTCCGGATCTCGGTTTCATAGGGCTCAACGCCTTTCCCGCGGCCATCATAGGTGGTTTCGGGAGCGTCCCTGGGGCGGTGGTAGGGGGGCTCATACTGGGCGTGAGCGAGAACATAGCCGGAGGCTATCTCCCCGAGGGGGTCAAGAATGTCTTCCCATGGACCGTGTTGATCTTGGTGCTGATGATCAGGCCAGAGGGTTTCTTTGGGGCCTATGAGGAGAAGAAGGTCTAGCCGAAGATGGAGGCAAAGAAGAAGAAACGGCGGCAGGACGAGGAACAGGAGATCAGCAAGGTCTGGCTTTTCATCGTCTTCGCCTTTGTCGCGACCCTTCCGTTGTACTCCAACAGCTACGTCATGCACATCGCGTGCGTGACGGGTCTCGGGATCATCGTCTCCCTGGGATTGAACGTGCTCATGGGCTATA
>CAZOXN010000513.1:2270-2851 GCA_964583655.1 uncultured Desulfarculaceae bacterium
CTGGGTCATGCTGCCTTTCTGGCCGTGGGCGCCTATACCTCAGCCATACTGACTTACAAATTGAAGATGACCTTCTGGCTCGCACTGCCTCTTTCCGGCGTCATGGCCTCCTTTGTCGGCCTCGTGGTGGCCATCCCCTCGTTGCGTCTGAAGGAGCTCTATCTGGCCATCGCCACCATGGGGTACGCCTTCATCATCAACGAGGTCATCGTCTACTGGAAAGACCTGACCAACGGCACCAAGGGCATGATCGCCCCTACGGTCTCCTTCCTGGGCGTCCAACTCAACACGGGACACAGGTATTACTACCTGGTCTATGCTGTTGTCTCGTTGTTGACGTATCTGGCTTACAATCTCTCCCAGTCGAAGACGGGTCGGGCGATGATGGCGGTGAGGGACAGCGAGGAGGCAGCGCAATCCGTCTCCATAAGCCTGGTGAGGTACAAGATCATCGCCTTCACCATATCGGCCTTCTACACGGGGATCGCCGGGAGCCTGTATGCCCATTTCATCATGGTGATCTCCCCTGAGAACTTCAACATCATGCTCTCCATCCAGTACCTGGTCATGCTGGTGGTGGG
>CAZOXN010000514.1:0-2841 GCA_964583655.1 uncultured Desulfarculaceae bacterium
GCATAGAGGTCCTCGGGGGTGTGAAGACACCTCTTGGGGCCAACTATCCTCTGGAACCGGCGGATGAGGGAAGCCTTCAACGGAAGACCCTTCCTGACAGGGGCTAGCGTGGAGCCGCGAGACGAAACAAGGTCCCTTTATGATCATATCCGAGGCAGGGGAAAAGGAAAAGGGGACTTCGCGCAAAAGGGTGTATCGATGACATCCCGTGCCGTTCTGGAAAAGAGGATGACCCTGGTGGACTATCTGCAGCTAGGGGAAGGGGCCAAGGCCTCATGGCCTTATCTCGACGGGGGTGCCGTCTGGGACCAACTCCCAGATCTCATCCATCTCCTCGTTGGACACGGCGATGCATCCTCTGGTCCAGTCGGGCTTCATGCGATACTTGTTATTGATCCCGTTGGGGAGGCCGTGAATCATGATGTTCCCCCCGGGTTTTACCCCGCGCTCGTAAGCCCTGAACAGGTCCCAGATGTTGGGATATGAGATACGAAGGGCGCGGTGATAGGCGCTATTGGGGATGCGGCCTTCGATGATGTATTCCCCCTCGGGGGTCTTCCTGTCACCGCGGCGGGTCTTGGGGCCCTTGGGGTTGGCCCCGAGGGAGACCTTGTACTCCCGCAGTACCTCCCCATCCTTCAGCAGCTGCATCCTCCTCTCGCCCTTGATCACGAGCACCTTGTCCGCCCGGAGCGAAAAACCGTTGGAGTCCTCCGGGGTGTCTGAGAAGGCTGGTTGGGCCGGGCCAAAGACGAGAATGAAGGACAACACCGAGGCGCTCACGAAGAGGGGCTTCACAGGCCACATCGCCGAGATTTCCTTTCCATCCTGTATTGGTATTGTCTCAGCCTGAAGGACCCTGGTCCGATGGGTGCCGCAAGGCCTAATGAAACCGTCTGGAAAGAGATAAAGGAATTGCCCAGGTCTTGTCAAGTCATTTTCGTATCGGGGATTTGCGTTGGCGATCTCTGCGAGTTAGGATAGCGTGAGGGCAGGTGCAAGGGAGGGCGAATGTGCGCACCTGGCGTGGTCAGGGGCGACGGTGCCGGCGAAAAAGGGGTGAAGGATCTCGCCGGGGCGCGCGAGTAGGCAGTGGCCTCTCGAGAGGCTTGGAGGGCTTGCCCTATTGGCCATACGGATCTTCGCCAGGAGCGTGCGAGGGAAGTCCCTCTTCGGTTCGAGGTCTTCCGAGGCCCTGGTGAAACGGCGTTCCCGGTCATCGAGCCATGATACGCGAGGAGAGGAGGCGCTATGACGGCGGAGGCCATGGAGGAAAAGGCCAGAGAGATGCTCATGAAGAGGTTTCATTGAAGCCAGGCGATTCTTGCGGTCGGGCAAGAAAGACTCGGCTTGAACAGCGATGAGCTGATCAGGGCCATGGGGCCCTTCGGAGGCGGGATGGGCTTGGGTGAGGTCTGTGGTGCCCTCAGCGGGGCACTGGCCACCGTTGGCCTCAAGCTGGGCCGGGCCAGGGAAGAGGAGCGAGAGAGTCGTCTCATGTGGGGTCTCGTGAGGGAGGTTGCGGAGCGCTTTCGGCAGATCGGAGGCGGTTCCATATATTGCCGGGATCTGGTCGGCGTGGACTGGGCCAATCCCGAGGAGGCCAGGGCCTACTATCGAAGCGACAAGGTGCTCAGCTGCCTGCGGGTGGTCGGGGAGACGGCCCGGATGCTGGCGGAGGTGCTGGATCGCATCGACGAGGAGAAGGGCTTTGCACTGCCCTGACTGGATGGGCTTGGGATCCTCTTGGCCGGCACGAGGTCGTTCCCTCGGGTCAGGGGAGACGAGGGAAGCATCGATGTGGGTTGAGGGGTCTCCATCGGTTGCCCCCCTTATTCTTACATGCAAGTACGTGGCACCCCGCTCCGAGGGACCGGGTATCAGAGCATGCAGGAGCGAGGGATGAGATCCGGGCCTTACCGTGAGCTCCACATCTACGAGGTGGAGGGCAGCCTGGAGGGATTCCCCAGCTCTTGGGGGGAAGAGGGGTTTCTAGGGTGCTGGCAGGAAGGGGACTATTCCTTCCTGTTTTTCTGTGCCCCCAGGGAAGGAGTGGTGCGGGATTTCCTCGAGGGCCACCCTCGGGCCAGGATGAGGAACGCGGTGGTCCTCCCATACGAGGATTGGGAGGCAGGGGGGCCGCTCAGGCCTTTCCGGGTGGGTCCGCTTTGGGTGGCCCCTCCTTGGGAGGCCGTGGAGCCGCAGGATGGGGAGCAGCTCGTCATAGTGGACCCGGGGGTGTGCTTCGGTTCGGGTTATCATCCCTCGACGAGGGGGTGCCTGGGGCTCCTTGTGGGGATCTACCAAAGGGGCAGGCACAGACGAGTCTTGGATCTCGGCACTGGCACAGGGATCCTGGCCTTGGCCGCGGCGCGTCTGGGGGCAGAGCGGGTCCTGGCGGTCGATCTCCAGCCTCTGGCCGTGGAGACGGCCATGGCCAACGTGAGGAGAAACGCCCTAGAGGGCGTGGTGGAGGTGCGCCTTGGGGATGCGCAGCAGTCTCTCCATGCGCCGGCAGACCTGATTGTGGCGAACCTAACTTACGATGCCATATGCTCCCTGCTCGAACGTCCTTGGGTCGGCCCCAGGCGCTGGTGCATATTCTCCGGGGTGGCGGGAGGGCAAGTGGAAAGGCTAAAGGAGAGGCTGGTTTCCGTGGGCTTCCAAGTCTTGGAGGTGAGCGGGGAAAACCTGTGGTTCAGTCTCTTGGCCTCCTCGCCTGAGCGCTGACCCGCTGGTGCAAAGCCCTTGACAAAACCTCCAGGCTTGGATATAAAAATGCCAGGGCGGGCATAGCTCAGTTGGTAGAGTACGAGCTTCCCAAGCTCGGTGTCGCGGGTT
>CAZOXN010000515.1:0-2839 GCA_964583655.1 uncultured Desulfarculaceae bacterium
GAGGGTGAGGAGACCCGAGGCGCCCCCTGGGCCGCCTGCCCCGAGTGGGACCTCGGGAGGCCCCCAGGGGCCACCGGCACCCGCGGGCAAGCCGAAGGTGGCCAGGCCTGAGCAGCAGGCCCCCAAGCCCCAAGGCGTGGAAAGACCCGAACGACACAGGGTGCAGCCGCCGCCGCAGCAGCAACAGCAGACTGAAAAGGCGAAGACCAAGGCCAAGAGGGATAGGGACAAGGAGCAAGAACAGCAATAGGCGATGGGGTAAGGGCAGGGGTATCACCCTGCCCTTACCGCCAGGGTGGGTGTCATCCGACCTTGATCTCGATCTTGCGGGATGGCTCTTCCTTGACCTTGGGCAGCGCTATCCTCAGGATCCCATCCTTGTATGTGGCGTTCACTTGCTCCATTTGGACCTCGGCAGGGAGGCGGATGGTCCTGGAGAAGCTCCCATAGGAGCGCTCCACCCTGTGGAAGTCCTCTCCATCCTCTTCCTTTTCCTGCTTGCGTTGCCCCTTGATGGTCAAGAGGTTTCCCTGCAGCGATATGTCGATCTCCTTGGGGTCCATCCCCGGCAACTCCGCCTTGACGATCACCTCTTTGGATGTCTGAGACACATCGACAGAAGGCGCCCACTCGCCCTCCCGAAGGAGACTCCTGAAAGGCCACCCCTCGAAGAATCGATCCACTAGGTTGTCCATCTCCCTGCGAAACTGCTGAAGGTCCCTCCTCTCCTTCCATGGTATGAGATCGAACATCGTCGTTCACCTCCTGGTCATGGTGTCAGCAACGTACTGGCCAATCCCTCCTGTGCCAGTCCCGTTGTAAATGTAAGCCTCCGCCCCACCGTGTCAAGGTATCGGGCATCGGTGCGGGACCGCTCCGAGGGTCAGGTCCGCTCCCCATGGCTCAACGCCCCGATGAGTCCGGTCTAGGGCCGAGCCGCGAGGAAGGGTGCCCCCGAGCCAAGGCTGGACATCACGCGGGCTCAACACCCCGCGGCCGGGATGATTTCCCAGGGGGGGCATCAAGGGGCAGTGCCTGAGTCACTGGGGCGGCCCCCCAGACCGGGTTGCCCAGGGGTTGACAGGGCGTGGCACGTATTCTAGAATCGTGTTATCCGCACCTTGGGGGGGATCTTGTCGAAGGTCACGCGTTTCGGCATCTCCATGGACAGTGTATTGCTGGAGAGGTTCGACCGCCTCATCGCCCGCAAGGGCTATACCAACCGGTCGGAAGCGATCCGGGACTTGGTCAGGGACTCCCTGGTGGCGGATGAGTGGGAGTCCGGGGACGAGGAGACCGTGGGCGCCGTGAGCATCGTCTATGACCACGATCGACGCGACCTCCAAGAGGTCCTCACACGGCTCCAGCATCGCTTTCACGAGACGATCCTGTCGACCCTTCACATCCATCTCGACGAGCACAACTGCCTGGAGATAGTGGCGGCGCGGGGGAGGGCGGCGGACATCAGGTCCATTGCGGATCAGCTCATCTCCGCCAAAGGTGTGAAGCACGGGAAACTATCGTTGACCACGACGGGACGGCATCTGCGCTGATTTTTTTTGGTCTTTGCGTAGCACGAGAACGAAATTCGTGCTACAGCCAAGGGGGTTCACGGCCATGCACATACCGGATGGTTATCTAGGTCCTATAACGTACGGGGGCCTCTGGGCAGCGATGGTGCCCGCTTGGGCATGTGCCTCCCGGAGGGTGAAGGCGATGTTCGATGCCTCCAGGGTGCCGTTCTTGGCCATGGCAGCGGCCTTCAGCCTGGTGGTGATGATCTTCGCCCTGCCGCTTCCGGGGGGCACCACGGGACACCTGGCAGGGTCGGCCCTCGTGGCGATACTGCTGGGGCCATGGGCCTGTGTCCTGGCTGTCTCCGTGGCCCTAATGATCCAGGCCTTTGTCTTTGGGGACGGAGGGATCACTTCCCTCGGGGCCAACTGTTTCAACATGGGGCTGGTGGGTGGGATGGCCGGTTATCTCGCTTATAGGGTGTTCGCAGGCCCATCTCGCTCCAGCGGGGTGGGAGAGGACGGTGAGCTCCGTCCCCGTGTCTGGCGGGAGGTGGTGGGGGCGGCGCTGGCAGGATATGTGGCGGTCAATGCCTCCGCCTTGTTCACGGCCCTGGAGCTGGGGATCCAACCCCTGCTTCACAAGGGTTCCCCGAGCCCCCAGTACTTCCCTTACGGGCTGGCCGTGGCCTTACCCGCGGTGATGCTCCCCCATCTGACCGCACTGGGAGGCCTGGAGGCGGTCCTCACCGTGCTGGTGTTGGGCTTTGTCCGGAGGCTTCAGTCCAAGGCCCTCCCAGTATGGAAGGCCGCGCTTGTTCTCCTCACCGCTGGGCTGGTGATGGTCCCGGGGTTGACCAGCGCCCACGAGTTCCGGATCGAGGGAAAGGGGCAGGAGCTCCTCCTGGTCTTCGGGCACGGTGCCAACCGGGCCGAGTTTCAAGCCGATGATGTCAAGGCCGTGGGCGCACTGGACCAGTCCGGCAATGCGATCCCCGTTGCAACGGAAAAGAGGGACAAGGCAGTGGCCCTCAGGCTGTCCGGGGAAGCGGCACTGGTCCATGCCGAGGTGGACAACGGGTACTGGTGCAAGACCATCTACGGTTGGAAGAAAGCGGGCAAGACCAAGGCGAGCCGGGTGGTAGAGGCCATTCGCTCCTTGAACTACGCCAAGTCGCTACTGTCAGCAGGGGATGTGGCGACCAGGCCCGTACCCGGCCTCGCCCTGGACATTGTGCCAACGGCCGATCCATTTCAGATGAGGCCGGGACAGACCCTATCGCTGCGCGCGCTCTTCCATGGAAGGCCATTTCCCGGGGCAGAGG
>CAZOXN010000516.1:0-2838 GCA_964583655.1 uncultured Desulfarculaceae bacterium
CAAGTACCACTACCAGCACTGCGAGTGGGCCAAGAAGATCAAGGCCGAGAACCTGGTCACCTTCAAGACTGTCAAGGAGGCGCGCGCGGCAGGGTACGTGCCGTGCAAGGTTTGCAACCCCCCGGCGGAGGACTGACAGCCCACGGTCCCCCCCAGTGAAGCCCGCGACCTCAAGGCGCCAAGCGAAGCCTTTGCCCAACCTGAAGCTTGTCCCCCTGGAGCTTGTTCAGCTCCCTCAGGGTCTTGACCGGAACGCCTGTGTGGCGGGAGATGCTCAGCAGGCTGTCACCTTTCTTGACCTCGTAGTACTTGCCCTTGGTCTCGGCCAAGGCCCTCTTCGGGAGCTCTTTCGCTTGAGCCGTCCGCTGGGCTTGCTCGGGCTCTGGCCTGGGCCTGTCGCTCCTCTCCTTCAGGGACTTGTTCTCGTTCTCCAGAGCGAGGACCCTCTCCCTGAGGGCTTCGTGTTCCCTCTCGAGTTTGGCCAGCTTCCCCTTCAGCTCGTCGCGTTCCGAGACCGCTTTCTGGTAGTCCGACTCGGGCACGCCGCACCCGCCGGCCAAGACGAGGAGGCACGCCACAAAAAAGAGCCTCGACCCATTCATGGTCCTCTCCTCTCTGATCCACCTCGCCAAGAACGTCACCGCCCTGCCGCAACAAAGGGCCCCGACCCCCCTCGAACCGCTCCCCTGGTCGATGGGGTCTCGAACAGAAAATAGCCGAAAACACGAGACCTGTCAAAGAGCACCTCGGGGGGCCCTGCCCGTTAGGCCAAAGGCGTTTTTCGTCCTAGCGGAGGCAAGCAGCACGAAGGCGATGAGGTTCAAGGCGGCCGTGAGGTAGAGCGTCTCCGGGATCCCCAGGACCGGAAGCAGGAGCACACCGGTGAGGAGCCCTCCCAGGGCGGATCCAGCCAGATCCAGCCCGTAGATCAGGCTCGCCGCCTTTCCCACCTCGCGGGCCAGTGCCAGATAGATGGCGTTCGCCAAGGGGAAATGCGCCCCCCCCAGGTACCCCGCAATGGAGCCCAGAAACGGGAGGAACCATGCCACGAGGCCGAGTCCGCTCGATGCCCCTGGGGTCTGGTGCAGCAAGAGGATTGCCACCAAGAGGGCCACCGGGTAGGCCGCCATGGCCCCCTGGATCCAGGTGAGCACCCGAGCCGGGTCCCTAAATACCGTCATCCTGGAGGTCATGTGCCCGCTCCCTACCACGAGCCCCACCATGTAGAGGGCGATGAGTGTGGCGAGCTTGGAATATACGTACCCGTATAGGATCTGAAAGGCCAGGATGATGACCACTGTCAGGGTCATCTGGGTGTAGCCGGTGACCATGCAGCAGTAGAGCACCCTTGGTCTCAGTCTCTGCCCACTGGCCCTTCTCGAAGCCAGCAAGACCCAGGAGGCCCCAAAGATCCCGGCCAGCAGCATGATCCACCTCAGGGCCTTGGCCTGTATCGTCAGAAAGAGGTCTCTCAGGCCAGGCTCGTGCTGGGCGCTCCAATGGATGAAATCGTAGAGATAACAGGAAGGGGCGAGGTCCGTATTGGTCCTTCCCACCGGGGCTTCTTTCAGGCTCCTTTGGAGGTACTCCAGCCGCTCTTTGGAAAGATCGAACAAGAGGTAGTAGTCCCTCACATATCTCAGGCCCAACCCCCTTTGTTCCATCCTGTTGGCCAACTCCGTGGGGTCCGAGACCATGATGCCGGCCTCGCTGCACCCAAAATACCGGGCCGTCGCACCTGGAAGAATGAGGACCTCCCGGAAGACCCGTGCCATGGAATCACGCAATGCCCCCAGGAGCTGTGCGAGGGTGGGCCCGATGATGTTCTCCGATGAAGTGAGGCTCGTGGCCAGCACCCCCCCAGGGCCCATGACCTTCTTGGCTTCCTGGAAAAACTCCACGGTGTAGAAACGGTTGAGCTGCGCCGTGAGGGGATCAGGGAGGTTGACGATGATCACGTCGTAGCGCGACACAGTGGCCCTGAGGTACCTTCGGCCGTCTTCGTGGATGAGCCGGACCCTGGGATCGTCCAGGGCAGAGGTCGCCTCATGCCCCAATACCCGCCTCCCGATCTGGATGACCTTGGGGTCGAGCTCCACGCATTCCACCACCTGGACCGAGGAGTGTCTCAGGGTCTCGGCCAAGGAACCGGATACGCTTCCACCGATGAGTAGGACCCTCTCGGGCTTCGGGTGCTGGAGCAGGGCCAGGTGGACCGACTCCTCGGCCGCGCGGGGATCCGGGTACGCGAACATCCACAGCCCGTTCTCGTAGAAGCTAGTCAGTCCGTCCGTGGATACGGCCGTCAGGACCCCGTACGGTGTCTGCTCCGAGGCGACCAGGCGATGCCCTCTCCATTCCCACCTCCTGCTCTCCTTGTCCCACCTGTCCAGGTCCATGGCGAGGAGGGCGAGGAAACCTGTGACAACGGCGCACAAGCCCAGGGGCAACAGCGACCTACCCTCCTTGTCTCCCCCATGGAGAGACAGCCCCGCCGACGAGATGACCAGGAGCGCCGAGGTGAGGAGGCAGCACTGGAGGTGATCGAGACGATGGATCAGCAAGGCCGCGAACACCAGCCCCCCGGCGGCCGACCCCATGGCCTCGGTCATGTATACGACCCCAGCTGATCTTTCCCTGGACCCTGTGATCTCCCCGTGCAGCGCGCACCCTAGGGCGAAGAGCAGACCTGACAAGAGGCTAAACGGCGCCAGGACTGTGAAACAGATCCCCATCATCTTCGTAGCGCCCGCGACCTCACCAGCTGGGATCCCCCAAAGGAGCTTGGAAGACCTCACCATCGTGAGGGAGGCGGGCAAAACCACTGCCAAGGCGAGC
>CAZOXN010000517.1:0-2836 GCA_964583655.1 uncultured Desulfarculaceae bacterium
GGGCGGGCCACCCTTGAGGTCCTATGGTACTGGACATCGTCATCAGCGGTCTCATCGGCGGGAGCGTGTACGCCCTTCTGGCCATCGGTTTCTCCCTGATCTTTGGCGTGGCCAGGATCGTCAACATCGCCCATACGGCCTTTTACATGATCGCTGCCTACTGCATCTACTACGCGACCCAGAGATTGGGCCTGTCCCCCATATGGGCGATGATCGCGGCCATAGCGGTGGTGACGCTCGCCGGGCTCGTCTGTTACAGACTCTTCATCTACCCGGTGCGCGAGCACGAGGCCGCGGTCCTGATAGCCACCATCGCCCTGGCCATGATCTTCCAGGAGGTCATGCTAATGATCTTCACAGGGGACTTCCTCAGCGTCCCCTCTCTCATCGAGGGCTATTTCCTGGTCCTCGGTGTCAAGGTCTTTTATCAGCAATTGCTCACGTTTGGGGCGGTCCTCTTGATCCTGGCAGCCCTCTGGAGCTTGTTGATGAGGACCCGGCTCGGTCTGGCTATCCGTTCCACAGCGCAGGATAGAGAGGTGGCAGCCCTCATGGGGATGGACGAGAGCCGGGTCGCCATGATCACCATGGGCATATCGGTGGGTCTGGCCGCATTCACAGGCGCGGTCATCGTCCCCCTCACCATCCTAAATCCGCATATGTGGATGCATCCCCTGATCATGATGATGGCGGTGGTGGTCCTGGGGGGGTTAGGCAGCTTGAAAGGGAGCTTCGTTGGGGCCTACATCCTGGGTTTCGCCGAGGCCTTGGTGGTCTTCGTAGCCCCCATGGGGGCGTATCTCAAGGGATCCGTGGCCCTCTCCATCATGATCCTGGTCCTCTTGATAAGGCCCGAGGGCCTCTTCGGGGTGTCTTTCGAGGAAGAGCGTTAGTATGGGCTTCCTGGGCTATTATCTGCGCAAGCTCCTCAAGGTCTTTGGGAAGGAGGTTTTGGTCCTCCCGAGCCGAACAGCGGTGATGATCTTCGTCCTGGGACTGCTGTTGCTTCCACTCTTCACAAAGGATCCGTATCTCCTGCGCATCCTGATCCTGACAGGGGTCTTCGCCATCCTGGCCGCCAGCTGGGACCTGCTATCCGGATTCACGGGTCAGATGAACTTCGGACATGCCCTGTTCTTCGGTGTGGGGGCGTACGGCGCTGCCCTTTTGAACGTCCGCCTTCACCTGCCTCCTTTGGGCAGCATACCGCTGGGGGCCTTGGCAGCGGTGCTGGCAGGGCTCATCGTCGGGATCCCGTGTCTCAGACTGAAGGGGACCTATCTCGCCCTCACCACGCTGTCATTTCCTATAATCCTCTTGGGGATCGTCTTCGCGGTCCCAGATCTCACCGGGGGCGAGCTGGGCATCTCCGGCCTGTCCAGGATCTCCCCCTCACGCCTGGGCGATTACTACGTCACGGTGGTGCTGTTTCTTGGGCTGTGCGCCATCATGTGGAAGATCACCGATTCCAAGATGGGGATCATCTTTCACGCCATTCGAGAAGACGAATTGGCGGTGCGGGCCTCCGGCATCAATACGACGCGGTACAAACTGCTGGCCTTTTCTCTGAGCGGCTTCTTCGCCGGCATCTCGGGGGGGCTCTACGCCCACTTCATGAGGACCGTGGGGCCGTCTACCCTGGAGGTCTCCTTGTCGTTCCAGGTGGTCATCTTCGCCATCTTCGGAGGGGTGGTCACCATATGGGGGCCCGTGGGAGCGGTCTTCGTGCTCCTGCCTTTGCTTGAGCTCTTCCGTTTTTGGCCGGAATACCGCACGGCGCTGTTCGCAGTGGTGGTGCTGCTCATCTTGCTCTACATGCCCGACGGCCTCTTTCCGTGGTTGCGAGACAAGATCGAGACCGAGTGTCCCAGATGCAAGATCAGGAACGTGGCCACGCGCAGGACTTGCCGCGTCTGCACGGCATCGTTGGAGTGAGCGTTGCTGCTTGGGGACCCTTTTGTCTCTTGGTTGCCTTCTCCAGAACGGGGGAGGTTCTGCTGTTGTTCCGATGATCGGCAAGGAGTGTGGTGATGGACGCGAGGGCCGTTTACTTGTCGAAGCCTTGGCTGAGGTTCTACCCGGAAGGGGTCCCGCAGGAAGTGCAGACACCCGTGCGTTCCGTGCCGGAGATATTCGATGAGGTCTCGAAGAAATATGCCGAAAACACCGCCTTGATCTTCTACGGCAAGAGGATCGATTACCGCTCATTGAGGGGGCTTGTGGATCGCTTCGCCACAGCGCTGGCCGACATGGGGGTGAGAAAGGGCGACCGTGTCGCTTTGTATCTCCTCAACTGTCCTCAGTACGTGATCGCGTATTTCGGTGCGCTCAAGATCGGGGCCACGGTGACACCCATCAGCCCGGTCTACACGAGCAAGGAGGTCAGACACCAGCTCCAGGACAGCGGGGCGGAGACGGTGATCTGCCAGGACATCCTCTACGATAACGTGGAGAAGAGCGGTGTCTCCCTGAAGAACGTGGTCCTGACGGGGATCGGCGAATACCTGCCCTCCCTCAAGAGGCTCCTCGGCAAGGGGGCCCTGGGTAAGATCTACGGGGAGATGCACGTGCCCAGCCCAAAGGAGATCAAAGGGGGTGGACTCCTTCTGTTTCAAGACGTGATCAAGCGCTACGAACCCAGGCCTCCGGATGTCCGGATACAGCCTGCCGAGGATCTCGCGGCCCTGCCTTACACCGGAGGCACCACCGGGCTCCCGAAGGCCGCCATGTTGACCCACGCCAACATGAGCGCCCTCCAGGCCCAGGTCACGGCCTTTTGGCCTTTTTTCGAGGAGGGGCGCGAGGTGACCCTGGCCTTCCTCCCCCTCTTTCACAT
>CAZOXN010000518.1:0-2832 GCA_964583655.1 uncultured Desulfarculaceae bacterium
GTGCATGGCCTCGGGAGGGATCAGACCAGCGAGGACCTCGTGTGCCCGATCCGCGGTGGCGCGTTCCTTCACCCATCCTATTCTCTTGGCCACCCGCAGGACATGGGTATCCACAGGGAAGGCTGGGTGCCCGAGCTCGAAGACGAGCACGCATCTCGCAGTCTTCTTTCCCACCCCAGGGATGGTCAAGAGGGCCCTCTCTGCATCCTGGGGGGTAAGCCCCCTTAGCCATTCCAACGTCACCCCACCGCCTGTTGCCTTCAGGTCCTCGAGCAACCGGACGATCCTCCTGGCCTTGACACGGGCCAGCCCTCCTATCCGGATGGCCTGTTCCACGCCCTGGACCCCAGCACTCAACGCATCTTCCCATGTGGGGAAGGCCTCCTTCAGCCTGGCGAAGGCCCGGTCCCGATTGGAATCGCTGGTGTTCTGGGACAAGATGGTCAGGATCAAGGCCTCCAGGACGTCCCCGAGGGGAATCCTCTCTGGCCTCCCGTATGCGCGCTCGAGGATCCGTATGGTTTCTTGGATCTGGTCACCTGACCACAAGGCCCCTCTCCCCCCTCTGGGTCACCCAGACATAGGTGGCCGGCAGACCCAAGGACACCCAGATCCCGAGGACTGCGTATCTGAGAAACAGGAACCCGTCACCGGGGGGGAGGGCCGACTGGAGGGCGAGGGACAGGAGTGCCCCAGCAGACCAACCCCCCAAGCACTTGCCGACCTGATGCATCCAAGGGGCCTCGGTGGAAAAGGCCAGCCAGTGCGATTCGACGAGATATCCCACGCAGAACCCCAACATGGCCCCCGAGGTCATGGCTTGAAAGGGATTGCTTCGAAAGAGGTAGATGATGACCGGGAGGGCCAACCCAGCCCACGGCAGGATCCTCCCCGCCCACACCTTGGGCCGGGCTGAGACGCGGTGGTCCACCCAGACCATGCCCACCAGGATGCATGCACCGAAGATCCACCCCCCTAGGACATCGACGGGGAAGTGAAGTCCCAGATAGATGCGCGACAGCGAGATCAGCAAGACAGCGGCACCCAACAGACAGGGCCTGGATCTCCATGGCTGCCTTCGGCCCAGCCAGCCCCAGAAGACCACGGCGTTTTGGGCGTGACCGCTCGGAAAAGAGTACCCGTTCCCAGACGAACGGTAAAGGACCCTGACGCGCCCGCTGTCAGGCCTGGGCGTGTGAAAGAGATCCTTGAGCGCGCTGTTGAGGCAGGCCGAGAGCAGGAAGACCAGGGCGAGCCTCACACCATGGCGCTTGTCGTAGCACCAATAGTAAAGGGGCACGAATAGCAGGAAAAAGGCCTCGCTGCCCAGGAAGGATGAAATGACCGCCACCCAGTCGAGCCATGGCGTTCGGAACGATTGGACCCACACGATCCAGTCATATCCAGAGAGGAACTGTCCCATCACCCCGTCCGAGACTCCGTCCAAAGTCATTGCCTCAGACGGAGGGGTTGGACGAAGCGGTGTGTTCTCCCTGCAAGAACCTCTCCAGGGTCTCGCGGTGCATCTCCGACATCTCCGAGAACTCGATCCCCAGGAGGACCGCCGAAGCCTCCCCTTTTTTGTCGAGAACGATGTTGCGCAGCAGGCCCAGGCATCGAATCGAGCCCCAAGGGCGGGGCAGTTGGATCTCCATCCTCAGCTCGCATCCCAAGGGAAGCCCTTGAACGGATGGGTCCGGGACGCGGAGCCTTATTCCAGATATGGACACGTCGAGTGACATGCACGGAAAGATTCTCCCCTGGAATTGTCCGGAGACCCGTGCCCGGCCACTCAAGGAGAGGGTCACATCTAGCCTCTCGTTGAACCTCGGGTGCCTGCGCCGATCCGAGAATCCAGTGGCCTGCCTCTTGGATTCCAGCTCGGCTAAGCGGTCCCGGTAGTACTTCTCCAGGCCGGCCCTTATCACCGGCGATCTCAGGACGACCTCCCGCATGGCATCGAAGCTCAACTCGCAGAGGAGGACCTCCTCGACGGCCTGCACCGTAGCGCTCCTCGGGGCCCCGGTCAAGAAGGAGATCTCGCCGAAGAACTGGTTCTCAGAGAGCACGGCAATGGGGATTTCCCTTCCCCCTAGACCGTATGTGAAGACCCGCACCTTTCCGTCCAGGATGATGAACAGAGATTTCCCCCTGTCCCCTTGTCGTATGATGGTCTTTCCCCTATCGAAGACCACGAGTCTCGCCGCGGTGAGGACCAATTCCAGGCCCTCCTTGTCCAGCTCTGAGAAGATGGGCACCCTGGAGATTGCCTCGGACAGCCTCGCCGAGCGCTTGTGCGGTTCGCCCCGTGGTACATGAGCGGACACGTCTGTCCTGGACAGCTCCTGAGTCTCTGCCAAGGCCGCTTGCTCCGAGGCCACCTCTTCCACGACGTAGCGGAGGGGGACCTTGCCGATCCTGAGGATATCCCCTGTGCGGAGGATCGCCTTTCTCACCGGTTCCTCCTTGACGAAGGTCCCGTTGCGGCTGCCTAGATCCTCCACCACGGTCTGCCCCTCCACCTCATAGACGACCGCGTGCCTCCTGGACACACTCGGGTCAGACAGCCGGATGGTGTTGCCGGGACCTCGACCGATGGTCACCCGTCCTTCCAACGGGAAGACCTGCCCGGCAATCAGCCCTTTCTCCAAGACCAGATATGCCTTGGCCATCTTCGCCGCCACGTTTCCCGAAGGGTCTGCGCCCTTGAAGTCCATTATCAGGAGCTTGGTCCAAAGTCAAGTTGTCCATGGGACCTGTTGTAATGGCGATTTGGCCATGGTACCATCCGGTGGCAAGGTGGAGGCGGACATGGAGGCAGTGCTTTATGTC
>CAZOXN010000519.1:0-2832 GCA_964583655.1 uncultured Desulfarculaceae bacterium
CTCTTCGGCTCGCTGTGTGCGTGGATCCGCAAGGCCGGCTACCCGGGGCTGGTGTTGATTTGCGGCCGCTACGAAGGGGTGGACGAGCGGGTGAGGATAGGGCTTGTGGATCGTGAGGTGTCTATTGGGGACTACGTTCTCACCGGGGGAGAATTGGCGGCGATGGTCATCATGGATGCCACCGTCAGGCTCCTGGAAGGTGTCTTGGGAAACGAGGCTTCACAGGTTCAGGATTCGTTCGAGAGCGGGTTCCTGAAGTATCCCCAGTATACCCGCCCGAGGTTGTTCCGGGGGATGGAGGTGCCGGAGGTGCTCCTTTCGGGAAATCATGGGGAGGTCCGGCGCTGGAGGAGGAAGGAGGCCTTGAGGCGCACCGCGCAACGTAGGCCGGATCTCATGGAGAAGGCGCACCTATCCCCGGAAGACGCGGTGCTGCTGGAGGAGCTTCGCCGTGAGTCATGATCGAGCTGAGGCCTCTTTCCTCTCCCTGGCTGGGGCGGGCCGCGAAGGTGCGGAGGAGTTGGGTTGAGGCTCTTTGTGGCCCTGGTTCATCATCCGGTATATAATCGAACCCGTGAGGTGGTGTGCACAGCCATCACGAACCTAGATGTCCATGACATAGCCAGGGCCTGCCGAACCTACGGAGCGGAGGGGTTCTTGATAGTCAACCCCCTCGAGAGGCAGCGTTGGCTCCTGGAGAGGATTGTAAGGCACTGGACAGAGGGTCATGGGGCCACTGCCCACCCCAATAGGCGGGAAGCGCTGGGTGAGGTTCGTTCAGCAGAGACGCTGGAGCACGCCTTGAGGTTCGTGAGGGACCGTTGCGGGTCAGTGCCGGTGACGGTGGCGACCACTGCCAGGCATTGGCCAGGGGCTGTGAGTTTCTCGCAGATGAGACAGAGGCTGGCGGAGACCCAGGGGGTTTTCATGATCCTGTTCGGGACGGGCTGGGGTCTGACCGATGAGGTGATCTCTGGGGCAGATCACGTGCTCGAGCCCATCATGCCTGAGGCGAAGTACAATCACCTTTCTGTGCGTTCGGCAGCGGCAGTCGTCCTGGACAGGCTGTTGGGTGATCGTTGGGCGGGACGGGTCGAGGGCTGTGACACGGACCCAGCCGACAGGGAGGGAGACATTGGAGGAAGTGGAGAGGGGGATATGAGGCCATGTCGTTGATGGACAAGGTAGAGAAAGAGCAGATGCGTCTCGATATGCCTGATTTCAGACCTGGCGATTCTGTGCGCGTGCACGTGAAGATCCGTGAGGCTGGCAAGGAGCGGGTTCAGGCCTTCGAGGGAGTGTTCACCAGGAGGCGTGGAGAAGGACTGAGGTCCACCTTCACGGTTCGCAAGGTCTCCTATGGGGTAGGGGTCGAGAGGACATTCCCTGTGCACTCTCCCATGATAGAGTTCGTGGAGCTAGTACAAAGGGGAAGGGTTAGACGAGCAAGGCTTTACTATCTTCGCAAGCTGAGGGGTAAGGCAGCTCGGATCCAAGAGCGTCGTTAGTGACCACTGGATCCCTTGTCAGGTCGTCTCTCTGCCCTTTGGGGGGCGTGGGAATCAGGGATATCATACATGGTCCTCTCCTGGGTCAGATGGGTGATGGGTCAGGATCCTGGAGGAGGTCAACAGGAGCTGCGGCCTGCCGGCCACTCTCGGCCAAGGTGAACTACGGCCCATCGGTCCTAGGAGGAATGGAGCCACCAGGCTCCGGACAAGGGAGGTTCCTTGGGCCGCACGAGGGGCGTTGGCAGCGGGGGACTCTTTTCCAACGGTCTCCTGGAACTTGATCCAGTAGGCTTGGACGAATCCTTCAGGGGTAAGGGATTCGTGACCTTGGCCGGCGTGGACGAGGCGGGCAGAGGGCCGCTGGCCGGACCCGTGGTGGCTGCCGCTGTGATCCTTCCCCCGGGCCTGTGCATAGAAGGATTGACCGATTCCAAGGTCCTCTCTCCCGACAAGAGGGAGAAGCTGGTGGAGGTGGTGGAGGGGGTCGCCCTCTCCATAGGGGTAGGGATCGTAGGGGCCGCCGAGATCGACCGAACGGACATCTTGCAGGCCACCATGCGCGCCATGAGGGAGGCCGTGGCCGGTCTCGCTGTGGCGCCAGACGCCCTGCTGGTAGACGGGCCAGCTGGGATCGGTCACGCCATCCCGCAGTTTCCCCTGGTGAGGGGAGATGCCAGGAGCCAGTCCATTGCCGCGGCGTCGGTGGTGGCCAAGGTGACCCGTGATCGGATCATGGTCAGGTACGACGAACTCTACCCGCAGTATGGTTTTGCCCGCCACAAGGGATACGGCACCTCGGAACATATGGAAGCCCTGCGAAGGCACGGATGCTGCCCGTTGCACCGCAAGACATTTCGGGGCGTGAGGGAATTCCTCGGCCATGGGCGATGAGAGGAAACCGCTGGGGAGGCTCGGCGAGGAGGCAGCGTGCCAGGCGCTGGAGAGTTCCGGATACCGTATCGTGCAACGCAATTACAGGTGTCCTCTGGGTGAGGTAGATCTCATCGCGCGCCAAGGCAAGACGCTGGTCTTCGTGGAGGTCAAGAGCCAGTCCGCTCGGAGCCGGATCCCGGGCAAGGATCGGGTGAGCAAACAGAAGCAAAGAAAGCTCTGCCGGCTCGCCCAGTTCTACATGAAGGAGAAGAGCCTCCAAGGGGTCAGCGCGCGGTTCGACGTGGCGGAGGTTCGGTTTCGGGACGGGTCCCTCCCGATCGTGGAGATCACCCCCAACGCCTTCGAGGCAGAAGGTTGACGTCCCTTGGCTGTCTCTGGCTCTGGGTAACCGATCACAGGTTGGTGGCCCTTCCCGGGGCGGCTTGGA
>CAZOXN010000520.1:0-2828 GCA_964583655.1 uncultured Desulfarculaceae bacterium
CCCGGCAGGAGCACGTACTTCATGAGGAGCCCGCTCGATACCATGCAGCTCATGAGGAGGAACATGGCCGCATTGAGGGGGAAATTGGTCTTGGACTTCCGGCTCACCGTGAGCACCTCCTATATGATCTTTTTCTGCGGGGGCGCGTCCCGTGGAACCGAGTCTCCTGCCCTGGCCACGGGTATGCCCAGGTCACACGCCTTTCAACCCCTGAACAACGGCAGGACCGGCCGCACGCCTCCCTCCTTGCCGGGGAGCGGCTCGGCCCGTTTTCGCATCTCCCAGAAGAGCTCCTCCTCATTGGGAACGGAGCTGCATCTCCCCTGGTTGCTCCAGACACGCTTTCCCTCGAACGTCACTTCGAAGATGCCTTTGTGACCCTCGACGAGTTCGACCGGCAGGCCGAACCTCTCCCGGATCATGGCCGCCAGACCGGAGGCCGCCCCCAGGAACCCTCACTCCACACAATAGACGATCTGGACCCCTTTCCCCTCTTCCATTTCTTCGACCTCCTGTCTCTCCGATCCGGGGTTGGGGTCGCCTCATCCAACACCAGCCCCGCGGCGCATCCACCCCCATTTTCCGGGCCGATCATCTCCTGGAGGCGCCTTCCAGCAGGGCCTTGAGCCTGACCCTCGGGGGGACGCTCCCCACCCAGAGCACCTTGCCGCTCACCACCAGGGCCGGGGTACCCATCACCCCGTACGAGGCTATCTCCTTGATGTCCGTCACGTGGAGCACGTCGGCTGGCTGACCGAGCTCCGACAAGACGGCCATGACCTCCTGCTCGAGCCTGGTGCAGTTGGCGCACCCGGGCCCCAGGATCCGGATGGTCAGGGGAGCACCCTCATCTCAGCCTCGATCCTGCGACATGGGGAGCCCCGTCCTCTGGCAGTAATAGCGCGCCAGGGCCTCTCCGTATGTCGACTCCAGGCCGCCGGGAATGTAGTTCTGGCGACGGATGCGCTCCAGGAGAAAGGCCTTGGCCTCATCGTGCTCGAGCCCCTGCCTTCGGGCCTCCTCCAACGCCTCCTCCAGGCCCACGATCCCCACCAGTCTCCCTCTTACATGGATCTGGGTTATGGAGGCCACGGCATGCCCCCGACAACGCTGCTCGATCGAGGCCCAGACCTGAAGCCACCCACGAGTTCTCCTTTGCGTTGCGTCAATCGCCTGCGCGCAGCCACTTCTTGACCTCTTCCAGCGTGGGGATCTTGCCCACACACTTGACCTTCCCGTCCAGTACCACGGCGGGGGTCGCGAAAACCCCGTATTTGGCGATCTCGTTGATCTTGGAGACCTTGGTCACTTCGGCCTCTATGCCCAGGTCCTCGGCCGCCTGCTTGCAGATGGCCTCGGCTGTCTGGCACTTGGCACACCCAGTCCCCAGCACCTCGATCTTCATATCTGGCCCACCTCCTGACGACGAACTGGCCCACCGGTCCCCAGGTAGGGATGCCTCCGGTGGTCTATCGTACTATACTCCCATAAAAGATCCCCGCCACGGTAGAGAGCACCACGACCAGGCCCACGTACACGAGCATCTTCTGGGTTCCTATAATGCTCCTTATAACGAGCATGTTGGGAAGGCTCAAGGCCGGCCCCGCAAGGAGCAAGGCCAGAGCCGGGCCCTGGCCCATGCCGCTTCCCAACAAGCCTTGAAGGATCGGCACCTCGGTCAAGGTCGCGAAGTACATGAGGGCCCCGAAGACCGATGCGAAGAGGTTCGCCCCCAGGGAATTGCCTCCCACCAGGGAATAGACCCAGCTCTCGGGGATGAGTGCCTCGTGGCCCGGCCTTCCCAAAAGGAACCCCGCCACCAGGACCCCTCCGAAGAGGAGGGGAAGGATCTGCTTTGAGAATCCCCAGGTGGCATCCACCCAGGAGGTGAGCTCCTCCTTTCGAAACCAAGCCCAGAGCTCCAGGGCGAGCACCCCCAATAACGCCGCGGTGATGTACCAGTGCACCTCCCAGACGGCCATCCAGAACCCGACGGGCTCTTTGGGCCTGCCCCAAGCAGCGAAGATCAAGATGGCCACCAGGGTCGCCATGTACGCGGCCTCTTTCCATAGGGGCCTCTCCTTCCCCTCCTCCTCCGGGAGGAGGAACTGGCCCGCCACCCGCTCCTTCTCCTCCTTGAGGTAGATGAAGTGCATCGCAAGACCCACCACCACGGCGAACAGCACCGCCCCCACGGCCCTGGCGAGTCCGAGGCGCCAGCCCAGGACCCTGGCCGTGAGCACTATGGCCAGGACATTGATGGCAGGACCCGAGTAAAGGAAGGCCGTGGCCGGCCCGATGCCTGCTCCCCTCATGTAGATGCCCGCGAAAAGGGGAAGCACCGTGCAAGAACAAACAGCCAGGATCGTTCCCGAGACGGAGGCCACGGAATAGGAGAGGATCTTCTTGGCCTCGGCCCCGAAGTACTTGAGGACCGCTGCCTGTGAGACGAAGACACCTATGGCCCCTGCTATGAAAAACGCCGGGACAAGACAGGTGAGCACGTGCTCCCTGGCGTACTCCTGGAGCATCAGGAACGCCTCGAGCCCGGCCTGGCGAACCCCCTCCGAGGAGAAGGGAACGTAGTAGGCCGCCACAAAACCCGCAACCAGTATCAGGAGTTTGTATCTCTCTTTCAACGTGAGCCTCCCCCTTGGCGCGAGCCCGAATCCCTGGGCTGCACCGATTCACCGACAAGGCACGCGTCTCACGCCACCTGCACGGCCTTGCGGTCCTCTTCCGCCTCTCTTCTCAGGATCGATTCGGCCTGGTTCAGGATCTCCAGCACCTCCGGGTTCTTGATCCAGTAGATCACCCTCAGGCCTTCC
>CAZOXN010000521.1:0-2827 GCA_964583655.1 uncultured Desulfarculaceae bacterium
GCTGCGGCGATATCCCCGGCACGCACCTCCTCTATCTCCTCCCGTTTGTTGGCGTGCATCTTCAGCAGGCGACCGATCCTCTCGCGACTGCCAGTGGCTGCGTTGAGCACCGGACTCCCGCTCCTGATCGACCCAGAGTATACCCTCAAGAAGCTGAGGTGCCCCACATACGGGTCGTTCATGACCTTGAATATCAGGGCGGAAAACGGCTCGCTCACACTGGCCCTCCTCCAACCCACGGCCCCGTCCGGTAGACGCCCTTCCACTGGTGGCACATCCAGGGGAGAAGGCAAGTAGTCTATCACCGCATCCAGCAACGGCTGTATCCCCTTGTTCTTGAACGCGGCACCACACAGGACAGGGACAAGACGAAGGCCGAGCGTGGCGGACCGGATGACCCGCTTGATCTCCCCTGGCCCCACAGGCGTCTCGGTAAAATACTCCTCCATGAATTCATCATCTGCCTCCGCGAGGGCCTCGAGGAGCTGCTCCCGATACTTCTCGGCCACGGCCTGGCTACCTTCTGGGATAGGTCCCTCCTGGAATTGGGCCCCGAGGCCTGAGCCATCCCACACAATGGACTTCATCTCCACCAAGTCGATGACCCCTCGGAACTCCTCTCCCCCCCCGATCGGCAGTTGAACGGGTATGGCCTGAACCTGGAAACGGCGGCTTATCGCATCCACCACCCAGAAGAAGTTCGCACCTGAGCGATCCATCTTGTTCACGAAGGCGATCCTCGGCACGCGGTACTTGTCCGCCTGACGCCATACGGTCTCCGACTGTGGTTCAACCCCCCCTACCGCGCAGAAGACAGCCACGGCCCCATCGAGGACCCTCAGGCTCCTTTCCACCTCGATGGTGAAGTCCACATGGCCAGGGGTGTCGATGATGTTGATGCGATGCCCCTTCCAAAAGCAGGTTGTGGCTGCAGAGGTGATGGTGATGCCACGTTCCTGCTCCTGTTCCATCCAGTCCATCACCGAAGTCCCTTCATCCACCTCCCCCATGCGATGGGAGACACCGGTGTAATACAGGACCCGCTCGGTGGTAGTGGTCTTCCCGGCATCGATATGGGCCATGATCCCTATGTTTCTCTGTCTCTCCAATGGGACCAGTTTCTTCACAGCTTCCACCCGTGTTGCAGAAAAAATCGGCCGCTCCCCACGAAGAGACGCGCGATCCTCTGTCCGAGACCGGCCGCAAGGACGGGGCTCGGACCGAATCACACATCAAGCTCCGTGGATGATCCATCCCCCATGTTGTAAGCCTGGCTTACTGGTGTTCAGCGCCGCCTACCACCGATAATGCGCGAAGGCCTTGTTGGCCTCGGCCATGCGGTGAGTGTCCTCCTTCTTCTTCACCGTGTTGCCGCGGTTATTGGCTGCCTCGATGAGCTCGGCCGCCAGCCGTTCAACCATGCTCTTCTCTGGCCGCTTCCTGCTGAACTGCACCAGCCAGCGGATCGCCAAGGAGACCCTACGCTCGGAGCGGACCTCCACGGGGACCTGATACGTGGAGCCGCCCACCCGCCTGGACTTGACCTCGATGACTGGCTTGACGTTCTCCAGGGCCTTCTCGAAGACCATGATGGGATCCTGCTTGGTGCGCTTCTGGATAAGGTCCAGGGCACCGTACATGATCCGCTCCGCCACGCTCTTCTTACCCCTCGTCATGATTACGTCGATGAACTTGGTCACCATCGGCTTCCCGTAGATCGGGTCCGGGAGAATAGGCCTCCTGGTCACTTCTCTCTTCCTGGGCATTCTCCACACTCCTCACGCCTCGAGGCCAAGGCCAAAGGACCGCAAATCCCTCGCCCCTGCCCCGTCCTCACCCTTCTCCTCCACCTCGCCCTTGCCCTGAATCACTTCGGTCTCTTCGCCCCATACTTGGATCGGGACCTCCTGCGATCCTGCACCCCGAGGGAGTCCAGGGTACCGCGAATGATGTGGTACCGGACCCCGGGTAGGTCCTTGACGCGTCCACCTCTTATGAGGACCACTGAGTGCTCTTGAAGATTGTGACCTTCCCCCGGTATGTAGGAAGTGACCTCGTAGGCATTGGTGAGACGAACCCTGGCCACCTTGCGCAACGCCGAATTCGGTTTCTTCGGTGTGGTAGTATAGACCCTGACACAGACCCCCCTCTTTTGAGGACACCCTTGCAGGGCTGGGACCTTGTTCTTCTTGGGGACCTTCTTACGGCTCTTTCGAATCAGCTGGTTTATCGTCGGCATTACGCCTCTCCTGTCTCACATCCCCATTCCTGTCTAGAGTAAATTTAGTATTTTTATCCCTCTTTGAACATGTTGTCAAGCAACTTCTCCTCCAGCTCCACCTCCTCCTCTTCCCCTTGCGCCTCGATCTCCAACCGCATGTTCCTGTACTCCCGACGACCTGAACCCGCGGGGATCAACCTCCCCATGATGACGTTCTCCTTGAGCCCCCTCAGCAAGTCCACCCTACCCTGAACCGCCGCATCCGTCAGCACCCGCGTGGTCTCTTGGAAGGAGGCCGCCGAGATAAAACTCTCGGTGCTCAAAGCCGCCTTCGTTATCCCGAGTAGGAGCGGCTCCGCAGTTGCCGGGCGCCCCCCTTGTGCCATCACCTTGGTGTTGACGTCGTCGAAGATGTGCTTCTCCACGGCCTCCCCCACCAGGAAATCCGTGTCTCCTCCTTCCTTCACCCTCACCCTGCGCATCATCTGACGGACGATCACCTCTATGTGCTTGTCGTTGATCTTCACACCTTGGAGGCGGTAGACCTCTTGGACCTCGTCCACCAGGAACTTGGCCAGTTCCTTCTCTCCCTTCACCATCAGGATG
>CAZOXN010000522.1:0-2827 GCA_964583655.1 uncultured Desulfarculaceae bacterium
AGGTGGGCCCAAAGGGGGGGGTCTTTGCCGGAAGGCGGATCTACAAGTCAGTCCTAGACATCCCGGACCACGTGGACATGGCCATCATACTGACTCCTGCCCCGACGGTCCCGGGGATATTCGACGAGTGCGGCCAAAAGGGTATCCGCTGGGCAGTGGTGGAGTCGGCGGGTTTTCGCGAATACGGAGAGGAGGGCAAGAGGATCGAGGACGAGATGGTCCAGGTGGCACAGAAGTGGGGCATGAGGTTCGTGGGCCCGAACTGCATAGGGGTGGTGAACATGGAGAACGGGCTCTGCACCCCTTTTACCCCGTTGAGCCGCGAGATCCGTCACGGAGACATCTCCATGGTATCCCAAAGCGGTGGGGTGGGGATGTCCGTCCTGGGGCTCATGGCCAACGAGGGCCTTGGTATCAACAAGTTCGTCTCCGCTGGGAACATGCTCGACATCAGGACCGAGGAGTTTCTCTCTTACCTGATCGAGGATCCTGGGACAAGGTTCATAGTCCTGTACCTGGAAGGGATCCAGGACGGGCGGCGGCTGATGGAGTTGGCGAGGATTTCTCCGAAGCCCATCGTGGCCTTCAAGGCCAATATCGGGCGTTACGGCAAGAGCATTGCCTCTTCCCATACCGCCTCCCTTTCCAGTGATGATCGCGTGGTGGATGCCGCCCTCAGGCAGTGTGGCATAGCCAGGGTGCATGACGCGACTTCCCTGGGCAATGACCTCAAGATACTGCACCTCCCTCCCATGAGGGGGAAAAACCTCGCCATCATCTCGCGCTCAGGGGGACATGCGGTGATAGCCGCTGATGCGTGCGAGACCTCCGGGCTGACCCTGGCGGAACTGCCCAGAGACTTCCTGGAGGACATAGAGAGGCACTCCAGGGCCTCGGTGATCAAGCTGACCAATCCCCTGGACCTGGGGGACCTCTTCGACCTGGAGTTCTATGCGAAGATCATCGACCGCACCTTGGCCCAGGAGGAGGTGGACGGGGTCATCTTCCTCCACACCTTCTTCGCGGCCCTGGAGGGGAAGGGGTCGCGCGAACTCTTCGGTAGGATCATAGATCTCTCGAGGAAATACGACAAACCTGTGGCCATATACGTGTCCACCGAGGCGGAAGAGGTCAATTATCTCAAGAAGAACCTCAATTACCCTATATTCACGCAGGTCGTGGAGACGGTCCGGGCACTGGAGATGAGCAGGTGGTATCACGCCCAGCGGCAGAGGGTCCAGGAGAAGCAGGAGGTCGAGACCTTCGCCGCAGACAAGGACAAGGCTCGGGCGCTCCTCGAAAGGGCTCGAGGGGAGAAACGAGACTTGCTCCTTCACGAGGCGGCGGAGCTCTTGAGTCTTTATGGCATTCCCATGGTGCGGGGGATCCCGGTGAGGGGCGAGGAAGAGGCCATCCAGGCAGCCAAAGGACTGGGCTTCCCTGTGGCCATGAAGGTAATATCGAGGCAGATCTCCCACAAGTCCGACGTGGGAGGCGTGCAGCTCAACCTCCGAAGCGATCGCGGAGTGGCAGAGGCCTACAGGGACATGACCGAGAGGATCCGGCGGGCTTACCCTGAGGCCGAGATCGAAGGGGTCCTCGTCCAGCAGATGGCGACGGGGGGCCGGGAGATGATACTGGGGGGGCGGCGTGACGAGCAGTTCGGGCCAGTGGTGATGGTGGGATTGGGCGGGGTCTTCGTAGAGATATTCGGCGACATATCTCTGAGAGTGGCCCCTATAACACGTCGGGACGCGAAGGACATGATCCATGAGCTGCGCGGAGTGGCCATCTTCGAGGGGGCGAGAGGGGGGAAACCTTCGGACATAGAGGCGGTGGTGGAAGCACTCCTTCGCCTCTCTCAACTGTTGTGCGATCTCCCAGAGGTTCGCGACATAGATATCAACCCGGTGCGTGTTTTCTACGAGAAGGAGGGTTGCCTGGCCCTGGATGCGCGCATCGGGGTCGTCAAGACCTCGGATTGACCTCGGGAAGCAATCCGTTTCCTGCCCAACGGACGAAGGCCAAAGATCAGAGGTCTCCGGAGAGAGGGCCCTGGGCCCGGCCCTAGAGCCCAGGCCCGGCGCCGCGTGGAATTGTCTCGACCGGGATCCTGCCCAGAAATCGCTCCTCGAATAGACCAGGGGGAGGCCCCTCATGTCGAGCGCCTAGGTAGAGCTCCGCTGCCAAGGTCATGGGCTCGCTCCTGAGGCCCGAGAGGTCCTCCAAGGCCAGTTGCACCCTGATGGAGGAGGGAGCGATCCCTCCGCCGAGCTGGGAAGTGTGCAAGTCCAGATAGCCCGATGCAACCCCCCTTTGATCGATGTCAATGGAAAAGCGGAAAGGGGTAGTGGGCCTGAAAGAGGTCCCAGCCCACGCGTAAACGAATCGCAGGTCACCGTCGGGATCAGTCGCCTTGAAATAGATCCTCCACACATCCCCAGGGGAAATCTGGGTGGCTGCGTAGACCCTCTCCCAGACCGGTGGGCTTCCCCTCGGCGGAGAAGCCTGGAGCCTTTCAGGGCCTACATCTACAGTGGCGCATCCCCAGGCGAGCACGATGCACAGGGCGAAGATCGTCATAGGTCGAAGCCCATGTGCGCCGGGAAACGAAGGCAGGCGTCTCATCCACCTTCCTCCTTATTTTTCTCTCCTGGTCTCACGGATACCATCCCGAGGGCGGCCACCACCAAGGCCAGGGCTACGATCTCCCTGAGGCCCACGGCCTCCCCGAGGAGGAAGGCGCTGCTCAGGACGCCTATCACAGGGACTGCCAGGGTCCCGATGGACGCCAGGCTCACGGGGAAGAGCTCTATGAGTTTTATCC
>CAZOXN010000523.1:0-2824 GCA_964583655.1 uncultured Desulfarculaceae bacterium
CAAGACCCCTCTCCATGACGCCGAACCATGGGTTTGGATCCACCCCCTTTCATATGGCCCGATCTTGGGCTGGCCCCACCCCCTCAAGGGGGTTCTCTGCCCTGGAGAGCTTGTCCCTGTACATGTCTCTGTCGGCCTCCATCATCGCCTTGGCCAGCCCCGAACCCTTGTCCGCGGTGGCCGCCCCCAAGGAGAGGACCATGGGGAGCCTGACTCCGGCATTGCTCGCATCCAGGTTGGCCTTCAAGCGCCCCAGGGCCTCCCTGGCCGCCGCACTGTCCGTCCCCGGCAGGAGGACGGCGAACTCATCCCCGCCGATCCTGGCCACAACGTCCTCGGCTCGAAAGGCTGCCTTCAGGGAGTTGGCGGCCCGCTTGAGAAGCTCGTCACCCGCCTGGTGACCCATGGAGTCGTTCACCCTCTTCAACCCGTCCACGTCCGCGATTATCACGCTCACAGGGAACTGTCTCCCTTGCTCCAGCCTGGAGATCTCCTGCTCGAAATAGGCCCTATTGTAAAGGCCGGTGAGGGCATCATGGGTGCTCAGGTACTTGTACCTCTCCTCAGCCAGCCTGCGCTCGGTGATGTCCGTTATGACCCCTCGCAGCCCCACCACTTGTCCCCCCTCGACGATGGGCCGGCTCGAGCTACGTGCCCAAATCACCTCGCCGGACTTGGTCAAGACCCTGAACTCATGTGGCGCTAGATGCCCCGCGAGGCCCCTCTCGAAGCTCTCCATGAGACCTGCCAGGTCCTCCGGATGGACGAAATCGGAGAAGCTCCGTCCCATCATCTCCGCTGGGTCGTATCCCCCGAAGAGCCGAGCTACCGGGCTCATGTAAGTCACGACCCCCTTTCCGTCAACCGAGAAGACCACGTCGTTTATGTTCTCCACGAGCTCCCTGTACTTTTCCTCAGACCGCGCCACTGCTTCCTGGGCCCGCCTGAGCTCCGCAAGATCAGCCTGCAAGGTGTCGTACCCCCTCCGAAACCCCCACACGACGAGGGCTAGACCGCTCAGCAACAATCCGCCCTTGAGCAACAGGCAGAAGAGCCCAGAGGCCCTCGTGAACTCGCCCAGGAAATTGATCAGTGCGCCCACGAGAAGCAGGCTCCATCCAGAGGAGAGGGCGCCGATGCCAAGACGATCGATGAAGACCCAGGCTGCCAGGACTAGAAAGAAGCCGAACCCGTGGAGCAACAGCCTGTCTGTATCCCAGTTGGAGGGAGGCTCGATCTGGAAGGACAGGAGCCACACAAGGGCGATGAGGGCCAGGCTCAAGAGGAAGAAGAGACCAGGTATCGTGGGGGAGGGAAGGCTGCCGGACCGATGGGAAGGGGTTGGGGGATTCATCTTTGGTTCCTTGGCCAGGGTCTCAGCTCCCAGAGCACTACTCTTCGGTCATCCCTCCCTCTTCATGGTTTCCTTCCAGCGCCCACCTCACCCGCGCGTTGGGGTGATCTTACTCCCCATTTCCCGGCTGGTCAATAATCCGCAGACTAAAAAGGGGGGCACAAGGCCCCCCTCGTCAGACGGTCATTGCCGACGGTTAGAACAACCCCCGGACCCTCCCGGTCTCCACGTCCACATCCACGCGGCGGAAGGCTGGGTCGGAGCTCGTGCCGGGCATGAGGCTGATGTTCCCGGCCACCGGGCAGATGAATCTGGCCCCTCCGTAAGTGAGGAAGTCGCGGATGTGGAGGGTCCATCCTCTGGGTTCGCCCTTGATCGTAGGGTCGTGGGAAAGTGACAAATGCGTCTTCACCATCATGGTCGCGTACTCATTGAACTTGGGGTCCTTCTCGAAGCGCTCGGCCTTGGCCGTGGCCTCCGGCGAGTAGCTCACCCCGTCGGCGCCGTAGACCTCCTTGGCGATGAGTTCGACTCTCTTCCGAATCGGGGTCTCCAGATCGTACAGGAACCTGAAGTTCACCTTCTGCTCGCACGCATCCAGGACCGCGTCCGCAAGCTCCAGGGCCCCTTCTCCTCCGTATTGCCAGTGCCGCGAAACCGCCACCCGGGCACCCGCTGCCTCGCACATGCGCCTGGTCATCTTGATCTCTTCTTCCGTGTCCGTATGGAACACGTTTATGCACACCACCGGGTTGATCCCTGCCTTCTTGACCGTGTTTATGTGGTGGATGACGTTGCACATCCCGTCCTCAAGCCACTTCAAGTTTTCCTGGAAATACTCCTTCGGAATGGGTCTGCCCGGGACCACCGGGGGCGCCCCAGCGTTGACCCCATGATGCTTCAAAGCGCGAATGGTAGTAGTGATCACCGAGACGTTCGGGATGTTGCCGGAATAACGGCATTTCACGTTCCAGAATTTCTCGAACCCAATGTCAGCCCCGAAGCCCGACTCCGTTATATGGTAATCCGCCAGCTTCAGACACATCTTGTCCGCCACCACCGAGGACTGCCCAACGGCGATATTGGCAAAGGGACCCGCATGGACGAAGCACGGCTGTCCCTCTATGGACTGGAGCATATTGGGGTTGATAGCCTCCCTCATCCAGGCGGTCATCGCCCCGGCGCACTCCAGGTCCTCCGTGGTGATGGGATTCCCCTGTTTGTCATAGGCCACCACGATGCCGCCCATGCGCTTCCGGAAGTCGGCAAGGTCGCTGAACACGGATAGGATGGCCATGACCTCGGAGGAGACGGCGATCCCGAATTTGGAGGGCATCACGAACCCGTCCATCTTGCCCCCCAGCCCGATGATGATGTTGCGCAATGCCTGGGCGCAGAAGTCCATCACCCAGCCCATCTCCACGTTCTTGGGATCGATGTCCAGGCGTTTGAGCTTCCTCTGGGCGAGCT
>CAZOXN010000524.1:0-2817 GCA_964583655.1 uncultured Desulfarculaceae bacterium
GGCAAATGGCATCTGCGCAGAGAAGACAGAATCAAAGATCGAATGATCTCCCGCAATCCTCTCCCCCCAAGGAAATCTCTTCTCAAGGATTCAGATGTTATCCCCCAGCTGCTCGGCGCGTCAAGGGAGTCCTGGGGCGTGGGCGGCTCGATCGCTGCTCGTGAAGACTCGAGACTGGCAGCAGAGAGACAAAGGTGATGGCCGAAAGGCCGCCACCGTGAAGAGCGCTGAGGGATCCGGCTCAGAAGGGGGAAGCCCCGGGGCCAAGGGAGGGAGACCACCTGGCCAGCGATGGCAGACGGCTCCTTACGACAATCCTGGGCGGTCCTCACGAGGCAGCGTGGGCCTCTACGCTGAAGTCGTAACTCTGGCGGGCCTCGCCGCCATGACCGTCGCTCACCCTTACATCCACCATGACCGACCCCTCCGGGGGGGTGTCGAACTCCCACTCCAGGATGCCTGTAACCGGATCTATCCTCATCCCGTCGGGCACAGGCCCTTCCAGTCTGAACTCCAGCTGGTCCCCGTCAGGGTCCTCTGCCTTGACCTCATACCTGTAACGGCCAGGGCTTACCAGGTTCTCAGGCGGCTGGGACACGAACCGGGGGGGGCGGTTCTCCAGGACCACCTCCTGAGAGGATACAGGGATTCCTCTTTGTGCCGAGTCCTCAGGAACGACCTGGGCCAAGACCCTGTCCCCCCTACGAAGTCGTGCGGTAGAAAAACTGGCTGAGGATTCTCCCTCCACCATCTCCCCGTTTACCATCCAGGAGTAAGTCAGCTCCACCCTGTCTCCGTCCGGATCCTCCGCTTCCACTTCCGCCTCCAACTCGTCCCCCGGGAAGGCGGGGTAAGGTTTGATCTGGATGCGCTTCACCGTGGGAACTCCGTTCTTCACGACCACAGGACGGGACGAGACCTCCTCCCCCGTGGCCTTACCATCGCTGGCAGTCACCCGCACCACCACGGTGCTCCCCCTGGAGAATCGGGATGCTGGCAACTCAGGACCGGTCTCGAGGGATATGACCTGGTTGTTGACCTCCCAACGATACGAGTACTGTATGGGGTCCCCCTCGGGGTCGGTGGCTGCCACAAAGGCCCTGAGGGTATCGGCACTGGAAGGCACACCGGGCGAGATCTTGACCTCCGTCACCACCGGAGGGCGGTTCATCTTGGGAGGCTTGGCGCCTTCCTGTCTTTCCCCGCAACCCCACAGGATCAGCGCCAGGGCGAGGCACCACGCCCCCGTCTTTCCACACTCGTTGCCCTTTGATCCTCGCATTCGCCCCTGGTCCTGTCTAGCCCACGATAAGGTCCTTGACATCCTCCGGCCCCTCGGCGAAGAGGTACCCGCTCTCTTTGAGAGAGGCATACTTGATCCCCACGGCCCCTCCGACGGAGCTCTTGATCCTCTGGAGGAACGGGGTGTTCTTCTTGTTGAGGTATATGAATCCGCCCTGGGTATCGGATACCTGGATCTCCCCATAGACCCTCCCCCAGACGAATATCTTGGCGAGCTCCATGCGTTTACCAAGATTTCCGTAAACGTCGCCTCCCACCAGGAGGACCGAATTCTTCACCAGCCCCGCAGCCACGTCCTGCACCTTCCCGGTCTTCTTGTACTTCAGACCGATGTTGCCGCACACCTTGATGAAGCAGTCAGCCTGATTCTCTGAGATGCCCCAGTGCACATCCCCGCTGACGATGATCGTGCAGCCGTGATTATCCTTGTTGATGCGACCTACATCGCCGTCCACATCGAGCCGGGCGTCGTGGGTGTTCCCCCCCAGTCCGGCAGCCACATCTCCCTCTATCCTCACCATGCCCTGACCCATGGCCATGGCGACCCTATCCCTCGCCGACCCCTTTACCTCCAAGTTGGCGTGGGGAGCCCGGAATCCCAGGTAATCACCCACGTCTCCTTCGATGGTCATCCTGCATTCCGGTGACCCCGCGTTCATTCCCATGCCCACATAGTTAGGATGTAGTTCCGCGGACGGGTTTTTCAGGACCAATGCCCCCTTGCTCAGGTAACAGCCTGCGTAATCCACACAAGGGAGTTCCACCGGGCCGGAGGCACGTTCCGCTGCCAACGTGCAGAGATATCCGAGGACGATCTTTTACTTCTCTCGCACCGGAGAAGCCTCTCTCAACACCTTGACGATCGTCTCAGTGTCTCTGAGCTGTTTGACCTTCTGGAGTATGTCTCGCCACCCCACATCCTCGATGAACGCGGAATCATCCATCTCCAGATAGGGTTGGAGAGGACTCAAGGCCATCAGCTTCTCGAACATCCCCATGGGCCACCCTCCTTCCCGAAGCAAGGAACCGACGACCGAACGGTCCTGGTCGCGGAGAGCCCTCTTACGCGTCTCTGAGAAGGACCAGATATCACAATGGCTGTTTGTAATCAAGCCCTTATGCAGAATGCCATTTACGACCTTAGCCTCCTCAAGAGGCTTGGCAGCCTCCTCACTAGCACCCACATCAACTCCTGGTAGCCGACGGACCCGGCCATCCATCGCTGGATCCACAGGATGGCACCCGGCGAGGCCCGCAACAGACGATCTATGGCCGCTGGGTCTCTATAGAACATCCATGCGAGGACGCGGCCGAAACGGAAGGGAATGTCGACCAGACGTCTCACCCATCTACCGTACGCTGAAGGGTCTGTGGCATCGCCCCTCAACACCTTCGCCAGGCAATCCCCAGCGGCAATGCCGCTCTCGATGGCAAAGGGAATCCCCTCTCCGTGAAACGGGTCCGCAAGGCCGGCTGCATCCCCCACCAGGATCACACCACGCCCCCAGATTCGAC
>CAZOXN010000525.1:0-2806 GCA_964583655.1 uncultured Desulfarculaceae bacterium
GGTCTCGCCGAATGGGATCCCCTGAAGGGCCATCCACACCCGCGTTTGGAATCGCGTCCCCCGCAGGTCCAGGGGCAGGTCGAACCGTTCCCTCTTGCCCTCGAAGTACTCTCGAAGCTGCTCTATGGCCCCTTGGTTCGCCTCTGGGCCATCCTGCACTCCCAGGCCCCAGACCCTGGCCTTGGCCTCCAATGGTGCTTTCCCTCCCCGCAAGGATATACCGCACAGACCCTTGGGAGTGGAGGCCATCCAGATGGTCCCCCAAGGGCCAGGAAGAGAGGCGATCCTCATGGGTCCTGTCATATCTGCCCTCTCCGGCCAGGTGAGGTCACAAGGAAGCGTTGCCTATTCAAGATCTTCTCCGGGATCTTACTCCAAGGGACCGATGCGACGCAACAAGATGCATAATCCGACACTATCATCTTGCTGAACTAAGAAACCCCATGTCCCATCGCTCCCGTACTTCGGTGTCGACCAGTGCCCGCGGGAGGCCGTTTTTACCTACGCAACGCGTGACTGACAAACTGCGACTGCCTCAAGTTTATGATTGACATTCACCCATCGACTCGGTTAGAAAGGACCCCGTTACAATTCGAAGAAAGGAGGATCGGCCATGAGACGCATCGTGTTCTTGGGAGTCGTTTGTGCCACCGTTTTCTTCCTCCCACCTGCGTGGGCCCAGAAGGATGTGAAACTCTCCATCGCCACAGGGGGGACCGGAGGGGTCTACTACCCATTGGGGGGTGGGATGGCCAGCGTCATCTCCAAGTACATCAAGTACGCGGAGGCCACCGCGGAGGTCACCAGCGCCTCGGTGGACAACTGCCTCCTCGTGGGTGCCGGAAAGGCGGATATGGCCCTGATAATGGCGGATGTAGGGTGGGACGCCTATCAGGGCAAGGGGAAATTCAAGGAGAAGATCCCTATCCGCACGGTGGCCGTGCTCTACCCGAACAACATGCACGTGGTGACCATCGAGGGAAAGGGGATCGAGAAGGTCACGGACCTCAAGGGAAAGAGGGTATCCACGGGTTCCCCGGGCAGCGGCACGGAGGTGAAGGCCCTCAGGGTCCTGGAGGCCTATGGCCTGGATCCTGACAAGGACATGAAGAGGGACAAGCTCGGGGCAGCGGAGTCGGCCGGGGCACTCAAGGACGGCAAGATCGACGCCTATTTCTGGGACGGGGGGTTGCCTACGGCCTCGGTCACGGACCTGGGCGCGACCCCGGGGATCAAGATCAAGCTCATAGGTCACGAGGAGGCGATCCCCAAGATGAGGGAGAAGTACGGGCCTCTCTACGTCAAGGGCGTGATGCCAGCCAAGACTTACCCCGGGCAGGACAGCGACGTCCCCATCGCTGTGGTCTGGAATCTCCTCATATGCAATGAGAAGGCCAAAGAGGGCGTGATATATGATGTAGTCAAGACCCTTTTTGAGCACCAACCCGAGCTGGTCAATGTGCACAAAGAGGCGAGGCATCTCGCGGTGGAGTCGCAGAAGGATGGCTCCCCCATCCCATTCCATGCCGGGGCCATCAAGTACTTCGCCGAGAAAGGACTGAAGCTCAAGTAGTTGAGACACCGTCTGTGGCCCTTTCTGACCTGCGCGGCGATCCTGATCCTTGCAGGAGGCCTGTTTCTCTCGCAAAGGGTCGTGATCCTGCAGATGGAGAACCTGGATCGCCAGCGCCTGGTCAGGATCCCCGTCGGCAGCTCCGGGCGCTTCTCCCTCTGTTACATACATTCCATGTACGACGCGCCCGTGATCGAGGAGCTGGAGATCCTCGGAGACAAGATCTTTCTGGTCGGGGTCAGGACGAAGAGCCCGGCGGTCATGGAGTATTACGGCTTCGACACCGTGGATGAGTTCCATCCCTTGCATCGGGAGTTGGGGTGCATCCGGCTCCGGGTCAGGATGGGCGAAGCGCAACGCCTCTCTTGCGGAGGGAGGGACGTCTCGCTCGCTGCCCTGGGCGCAGGCGGCGATCTCGTGGTAATTCGTCCAAGCTCCCTGTTCCTGGGCCAATGCCTCATCGAGGGACTGTGGGGCAAAGGAGGGGCCAGTGAATCCCAATGGGCGCGCTGAGGGAGACCTCATCGTCTCCGAAGAGGCCCTGAAGGAGGCCGCGAGGTACGTAGAGGAGGAAGAGGGCCCGACACGCAGGCTCTCGGGGCGGATGGAGACCTTCGTCACGGTGGTGGCCGTGGCCATGTCCCTGATTCACCTGTACGCGGCTGTGGGCGTCATCATGACCCAGGTCCTCCGAGGGATACACGTGATGTTCGTCCTCTTCCTCTGCTTCCTGGTCTTCCCTGTATCCAAGCGATCTCAAAGGGTCTACTGGTTCGACTACCTGCTCTCGGTCCTGGCTGTGGCTGTGATTGCGTACATGCTCCTGGACTTCGACGACTTCATCTACCGCTCGGTCGTTCCCACCCTCTGGGACAAGCTCTTCGGCGTGATCCTCATCCTCCTAGTGATCGAGGCGACCCGAAGGTCCACTGGCTGGATCATGCCTGCGATCGTGCTCCTCTTCATCGCCTATGCCTTTGCCGGGCCAGAGCTGCCGAAACCATGGACGCACCGAGGCTACGACATCGACAGGATCGTAGGCCACATGTATATGACCCTGGAGGGGATCTTCGGGGTGCCCATCGATGTCTCCTCCACTTTCATCATCCTCTTCACCATTTACGGGGCCTTCCTGGAGGCCTCGGGGGCTGGGAAGTTCTTCATCGACTTCTCCTTCGCAGCCATGGGAGGGAAGCCCACCGGCGCGGGCCGAACCGTGACCCTGGCCTCGTT
>CAZOXN010000526.1:0-2338 GCA_964583655.1 uncultured Desulfarculaceae bacterium
TAGAGCGTCGGACTTCGAATCCGCAGGTCGCAGGTTCGAATCCTGCCGGGCGCGCCTTCCAAGAAGCTCTCCTTTCTGGTTTCACCCCTTATGGAACAGCAATGTCACGGCCACTCCGAGGAGGAGGCCGTCCCATTCCTTTGGGGATTTGCCTGAAAAGAACGAGGACTGGCTTCAAGACGCTTCTTCATGAATCTCAAAGAAGTGCTTAAGACCCTGGTGGCAAGGCTCAACGAGAGGGAGGTGGAGTTTGCACTATCCGGAGAGTTGGCTTTGAACAGTATGGGGATTTTCCGTTTCACCAACCACCTGGATTTCCTGCTCGAAGCAAGTCACAAGGATCTGGCGGATGAGGTCATGAGGGATCTGGGATGCGAGATGCAGGACCTCAGCACGCAGGAGATAGTTTCCTATTTATCACCACTTAGGATCTGCGGCCAGGTGGACTTCTTGCTGGCCAGGAGAAAGTATACGAGGGCTATGTTGGCCCGGGCAAGAAAAGTCGCTGTTTTTTGGGGGGGTCGAGGTGAAAACTGTCTCACCCGAGGATCTGATAGGCCTCAAAGTCCAGGCCATCCACAATGACCCTGTAAACAGGTTTCTTATAGATTCAGCGGACATCCGGCAGATCCTGGCTAGGCATAAGGATTCCCTGGACATGGGCCTTGTGAGAGAACACTTCAAGGTGTTCCACAGGAAGGCATGTTGGATGAGTGGCTCGGAGATCTTGAGTGAGGCTGAACGAGAGGAAATGCTGCAAGACAGCCTGCAGGAGTGCCGTGGAAAGGCCTTCCTGGCAGCCAGGCTGCGCAGCCAAAGCGGAAGCCTTGACGACTCAATAGAGTTCCTCTCGAGACATGCAGGCCTTTTCCCTTTCACCCCGCGGAGAACTCTCACTGATGACTTCAGGCTCTAGCCAGCGTTCTTGTCCAGGCGTAGATAATATAGGCTAAGTGGCAAAGGGGAAGCCGAGGCCCGGGGAAAGGGGAAACACCGATGTCGCCTCAAGGCGACGGTCTTTCTCCCATTCCCCAAGTGGGACAATAGTGGTCCGAGCTAAGGCACGATTCAGTGACCAGGCCGATTCTCGGAGCCGGGGTTGCAAAACCGCCGGGATTGGATTAGCATTGTCCGAGGGTCGTAACTGCGCCCAAAGGCGCGCCTGGGCGGCTAGCTCAATTAGGCAGAGCAACGGACTCTTAATCCGTAGGTTGAAGGTTCGATTCCTTCGCCGCTCACCAGGGAAATCAAGGGGTTAGGGCATAGCGCTCTGACCCCTTTTTTCTTTATGTGGGACTCTATGTGGGACTTCTCCCACGTTTTCCTCACCATGGACTTCGAAAAATCGCAACCACTTCTTGATCGCCGTGTCGCTGACGCCATGCTTTTCCCCAGTCCCGCGATACCCCAACTGCTCCACGTCCTGGAGATGGATCTCACGGGAAGGCCGTTCAACCTTCCTGCCCCACACAGATCCCAAGGGCCCTGGGGCGCCATGGGCTCGAAGGGCAAGAGGCCCTGCGCAGAATACAGGAGCTCCGTGGCCATGAGCCATTGGGGCCACGTCGTCTCCCCTGGGACCAGTGCCCACATGGTGGGTGCCCTGCTCCAGCCTGCCCTGGCATGGACCGGGCCTACCACATCCCGTCCGCCTTCGCCAAGGCAATCCATGGCCCTCTGTTCGAAATGGACAGCCAGATGGTATATACAGGGTGCGAGGTCCTGTATTTCCCAGGAGGCCTGAGATAAAGGGCCGCGGGGCTTCAGAGGGTCTGGGCCCAAAGGAGCATCCGATCCGTGACAGCGATCTTCACCTCAGGAAAGGAGAGGGGGCAGGGACCATGAGTGAGGACGTCTATCGAAGACTGGCAAAGGTGCTCGACACCCTTCCCAACGGCTTCCCCGCCACAGAAAGCGGTGTCGAGATAAGGCTGCTCAAGAAGATCTTCACGCCCGAGGAGGCGGATCTCTTCTGCGATCTCAGGCTGAGCTTCGAGAACCTCCAACAGATAGCGGACCGCACAGGCCGGCCTCTGGAGGGCCTGGAGGAGAGGCTCGTTTCCATGTGGAGGAGGGGGCAGATCTTCGGCATCGACTTCGGTGTCGTCAAGGTCTTCAGGATGCTGCCATGGGCCTTCGGGATCTACGAGATGCAGCTCAACCGGATGGACAAGGAATTGGCCGAGTTGTGTGAGGAGTACTCATCGGCTTTTGGGAGGAGATTCTTCCAGGACAAGCCCCAGCTAATGCAGGTACTCCCCATCGAGAGGGAGATACCCAACAGGCAGGAGGCCCTCCCGTACGAGCAGGTCTCGGCCCTGATCGAGAAGAGCGCCTC
>CAZOXN010000526.1:2348-2801 GCA_964583655.1 uncultured Desulfarculaceae bacterium
TTTGCAGGGGCGTAATGCATCTGAAAGAAGGACAAACGACTCTTGGGCAAGGGATGTGACAAACCCCTCGAGGTCTGTCTGGCCATGGCCCCTGTCCCCGGGGTCTTCGACAACTACCATTGGGGCCGTCCGATATCCAAAGATGAAGCGTGTGCCATCCTCGACAGGGCCGAGGAGGCCGGGCTCGTTCATATGACTTACAACATCGAGAGCGGTCACTTCTTCATCTGCAATTGCTGCGGCTGCTGTTGCGGCCCGCTGCAGGGGATCAACAGACTCGGGGTTCGAGATGCAGTCAATTCTCACTACTATGCCGTGATCGATCCGGACAGGTGCGTGGCCTGTGGAAAATGTGCTGACGAGCGTTGTCAGGTCAATGCGATCGAACAGGGCGACGAGTGTCAGCTTTCAGGGAAATGACCCACTTTGAGGGCTGATTTTTCACGGATATGA
>CAZOXN010000527.1:0-2789 GCA_964583655.1 uncultured Desulfarculaceae bacterium
GGATCGAGGGTGAATCTCGATGGGATCTGTGATATGTCTTGACAGACCCGGCCTAGGCAGTGGTAGGCTTGGCCACGGCGTAGGCGGTGGAACTGGCAGTTCCTCGGGGTAGGTAGTCAAATCGGAGAGGGGAGACAAGGAGATGGCGGAGGAAAAGGTTCAACCCAGAAGGCGGGCGGCCAAGAGCACCAAGCAGGAGATGCTGGAGGTCTACCGAGAGGCCGTGGAGCGGGTAGAGGAAAAGAAGGAGTCGGAGCTGAGCCCTGAGAGGAAGATCCAGGAGAGAAAGGCCAAAGAGGCGGTAGAGGCCGCGGACGCCATCTCGGCCGAGGGCGTGGTGAAGGGGATCAGCACCCTCAAACTCGAGATCGGCAAGATGCTCACCCGGATCTCCGACGGGCTCGAGGAAGAGGTGGCCAAGTACGACAAGGTCGGGAAGGCCATAGAGGCGAAAGAGCAAGAGCTGAGAGACCTCTACGACATAGAGAGGTCAGCGGCGAGTCTGGCGGCCCTCATAGAGTCCCAGAACCAGAAACGGCAGGAGTTCGAGGCGGAGATGGCCCTCCGCAGACAGGATCTGGAGAAGGAGATCGAGGAGGTTCGTGCGAGGTGGGAGAGGGAAAGAAAGGAGCACGAGGCGGCCTGGAAGGAGATGCTCGCCTCTGAGCAGAAGAAGCGCGAGAGGGAGAGGGAGGAGTTCGGCTACGCCTTCGCCCGAGAGCAGCAACTGGCCAAGGATCAGTTTGAGGACGAGAAGGCGCGCCTGGAGAAAGATATCAAGCTGAAAAGGGAACAACTGGAACGGGAAATGGCCGAAAGAGAAAGGGCAGTTTCGGAGAAGGAAGGAGAACTCGAAGCCCTCCGGGCCAAGGCTGCTGCATTCCCACAGGAGCTGGATGCCACGGTCACCAAGGCCGTCAAGGAGAACACCGAGCGAATCCGGCTGGAGGCCAGAAACAGGGAGGAACTCCTCAGAAAAGAGTTCGAGGGCGAGAAGAACGTCCTCTTGACCCGCATCGAGTCCTTGGAGAAGACGGTGAAGGACCAGGCCGAGCAGATCGCAAAGCTCTCCCAACAGATGGAGCTCGCCTATCAGAAGGTCCAGGACATCGCGTTGAAGGCCATCGAGGGTTCCTCGGAGTCCAAGTCCTTCGCTACCCTGCAGCAGTTCCTCACGGAACAGACGCGAAAACAGGCGCCGGAGAAGTGAGGATCCCGCGCCAGTAGGCTTTGCGATCGTCGTGCGGAGGGGAGGACGAGGCCTTCATGGAACTGAGCCTGCCGTTTGCGTGCCCGCTTTGCGGCAAGAAGACAGAGCGCCATTTCAGCGAGCTCAGGGAAGGGGCGATCCTGGTGTGTCCTTTCTGCAAGTTGAAGCTCAACCTCCACGGCTGTATGTGGGAGGACGTCCAGAAGGAGATGAGGAAGCTGGAGGGCAATGAACAGGCCTGAGGGGCAAGAGATGGGCAGTGCTGGGGGATACGCGGGGGAGATACTTCGTGTGGACCTCTCCACTGGCGAGATGAACCGCATACCTACGGATCTCTATGCCGATCGCTTCCTGGGTGGAAGGGGGATCGCGGCCAAGATCTACTGGGACGAGGTTCCTCCCCAGGCGGATGCCTTCCACCCCGACAACCGATTGATCTTCGCCACTGGGCCTGTCAGCGCTGCTACCAACTTCCTCGGCTCCCGCTGGCAGGTGTGCGGCAAGTCGCCGATCCACGATCGGTTCTCGTACTGCAACCTGGGGGGCGCCTGGGGGGCCGCCCTCAAGCTCGCGGGTTACGACGCCTTGGTGGTGAGAGGAAAGGCGGAGAGGCCAGTATACCTCTGGATCCGCCAGGGGGAGGCACAGATCAGGGACGCGTCTCACCTGATGGGCAAGGGGGCCATAGCCTGCCGCGAACAACTGAAGGCCGAGCTGGGGGAAACCTTCAAGGTGGTGGCCATCGGCCCTGCAGGGGAGAACCAGGTCACCTTCTCCGTGCTCATGGCCGACGGCGATGCCAGCGGCTCGAGCGGGCTTGCTTCTGTCATGGGCTCCAAGCAGCTCAAGGCCATCGCGGTACACGGGAAGAAGAGGCCGATGGTCGCCTATCCGGAACGAATCCAAGGGATCATGCGGAAGGTCCAGGGTCTCACAACCGAGATGGACATGAGATTCCTCCTGTCCGCAGTCCCGCATCTCAAACTGGTCCCTGCAGAGAGACTGAAGAAGGAGGTGTGCTTCGGCTGCTCCGGCAGGTGTATAAGGACGAGCTACGTGGATGAGGAGGGGAGGAGGGGGAAGTTCACCTGCGGGTCCTCCTACTTCTACCTCATGCGGGCCCGCTCGTACTACGGCGAATCCAATGAGGTCCCCTTCAGGGCGACTAAGCTCATGGACGACCATGGTCTGGATTCTTATGGCCTGGAGGCCACCATCATGTGGCTGGCCAGGTGCTACAAGGCAGGGGTCCTCACAGAGAAGCAGACCGGGATACCGCTGTCCAAGATAGGGAGCCTGGAGTTCATAGAGGCCTTGATCAGGAAGATCTCGTTTAGGGAAGGGTTCGGAGACCTCTTGGCCCGTGGCGTGAGGAGGGCGGCTGAGGCCCTTGGCCCAGAGGCCCAGGCCATGGTCACCGACTACGTCAGCAAGACGAATTACATACCTGTATACGGGCCCAGGATGTACATCACCACAGGGCTCCTTCACGCCATGGAGCCGAGGCTCCCCATACAGCAGCTCCACGAGGTCGCCACTCTCGCCCTGCGATGGGTCATGAACCTAAGGCCATCCCCAG
>CAZOXN010000528.1:0-2785 GCA_964583655.1 uncultured Desulfarculaceae bacterium
GTCTTGCTCAGCCGCAATATGGACACATCCTTGAGGAACGGCGTTGAGCCTACATCCGATCTCAGCCGACGTCCAGGCAGGGAGCCATCATGGGACCTGAGGAAGCCTATTCGATATATGGTTATACCCTGAGAGGATGGGACCCGAAGCCAGATCTCTCCCTGTCTCATCAGTCGCCGCTGCGGTGACTTCTTGATCTCCACCTCCCAGATACGCGAGGCCTCCCGGTTGCACACAGGCACGATGCTCTCCGCCCAGAAGAAAGAAAGGGCGCTGAGCCCCGAGGCGACCAACAGGAGGGGCGCAGCGATGATGTACCCGCTCACACCAGATGCCTTGATGGCCATTAGCTCATTGTTCCTGCCCATGATGCCCAAGGTGATGAAGGTGCTGAGCAGCACGGACACAGGCAGTATGTAGACCGCGTACTGGGGCATCCTGAGGGCCAGATAGGTCAGGCCAACCTTGGTGGGGGCCTCGTTCTCCAGGACATCGTCCCAGCGTTCGAAGAAGTCGAAGAGGAAACAGAGGATGGACAGGAGGAGGAAGATCCACAGGAGCACCTTGGCGTGCTCACGGGAGATGTAACGGAACAGGAGCTTCATCGCCTCGCCCCCAGGAGCCTTTCGCCCGACCTCTGGAGCATGTCCAACAAGGCGTTGGCCGCTACCAGCAGGCCAGAGGGCTTCTCTCTGCCCGTGCGTACCATGAGCACCACTGTATAGAGACCGAAGACGATGTCAGCCCCCCACATGGCGATGCCCCCCGCGAGACGGTCGGTCTCAGCCAGGGTCTCACCAGCGGAGAAGAGGAGGTAGTAGACGAGTATGACCATGGTACCCAGGAGAAAACCGTGAGACCTACCCTTCGGTCTCGACTGCATGGACATGGGCAAGGACAAGAAGCCGAAGACAAGGCACGCCACGGATAGGGCGAGCCTTCGATGTATCTCCATGATGAAATTCCTCGCTGACTTGCCCTTGGAGTGCCGATGCCTTATGCTCTGTATGAGGGATAAGAACCCGATGTCTGCCTCCCTCTTTCCCACGAGCCTCTCCTCTGGCTTCATGGCCGCCAGGTCCAGGTTCACCTCGTAACGATCGAAGCGAATCCTGCGCAACTTCGCCTCCTTGGCGGAGCTCTGTAATATGGTCCCGTTTTCGAGCCTGAAGGTGAGGAGTTGGGCCTCCGAGGAGTCCCTCACGAAACTCCCCCTCTTGGCCAGGATCTGCAACGGGACCTCCGGCCTGCGTTGATCGTTTATGAATATGCCTTCCATTATGCCTTCGTCCAGTCTCATGTGGTCCGTGTATATCACGAACCCGGGGAAGATCTCATTGAAGACCCCCTCCCTCAGGGCCACCGAGACGTGCCTCTTGGCCAGATTGAACGCCAGCTGCCGGAAGGCATAGGCTCCCCAGGGCGCTCCCTCCAGGTTGAGGAAGAGCGAGATCAGAAACGTGCAAGAGGAGAACACTGCCACAGCAGGCAAGAGTTGGCCGAGACCGATACCCGAGGCCTTCAGGGCGGTGATCTCCTGGTCACCGGACAGCCTGGAGAAACAGACCACCCCGGCCATCAGGGTGGCCATGGGCACCGCGAGGGGGAGGAAGGATGGGATCAGATAGAAAAGCATCTTGATGATGTCCCACGGACTCACGCCGTGGCGAACGATCATCTCCACGATCTTGAGTATGCGCCCCATCAGGAGGACGAAGAGAAAGACGCTCAGGATAGTGAAGAACGGACCCGTCATCTCCCTGAGAAGGTACCGGTGGAGGATCTTTCTCATGCGGCCATGATAAGGCCATCGACGTGGCCGTGTAAACAAGGGAGAGGCACGACCCCAGGACGAGGGGCTGCCTCCCGGGTGGGGGCTTCCAAGACGGGACGCAAATGCCTCGCACCTCACCAAGGAGGAATCTATCGCGACATCTGGGACGATATCTCTCGCAGGGCCTTGAGCACCAACTCCACGTCATCCGACGTCTGAAAAGGCCCTGGTGATAGGCGTACTGACCCATCGGGGAAGGTCCCGAACAATCGATGCGCGCTGGGGGCGCAGTGAAGCCCGGAGCGGGCCAGGATTCCGTAAGCCTGGTCCAAGAGCGTTACCAGGTGGTCGGGGTGCAATCCATCGAGGTTCAAGGATATGACCGGCATCCGCACGGCAGGGTCCTGGGGCCCGTAAAGGCGGATACCCTCTATCTCCTGCAACCCCTCGAGCAGATGGCGAGTCCTGTCCTCCTCCTCCTCCCGGATGTTCTCCACGCCCCTGCCCAGGATGTAGAGGACGGAGGCCCTGAGGCCCGCCACCCCGGCCATGTTGTGGGTGCCCGCCTCCAAGGCCAGGGGCAAGTCCGATGGGTGATCGTGGCTCTCGGACGAGGTGCCCGTGCCCCCGAAGACCAGCGGAGGAACCACCACGCCAGGCCCGATACACAACCCTCCGACCCCTGGCGGCCCCAGCAGGGCCTTATGGCCGGTGAATGCCAGGAGATCGACCCCCATCGCCTCCATGTCGATGGGCAGCGAACCGGCCGTCTGGGCGGCGTCCACGAGCAGGAGGGCATTCCCCTTCCCCTTGGCCACCTCCTCTACGGGCATTATCCCTCCGCCTACGTTGGAGGCGTGGGTCATGACGATCATCCTGGTCGTACTGGGGATGACCCTGGAGAGGAGCTCAGAGGGGTCGAGGAGCCCGTCTTCGAAACACGGGGCCACCGTCACCTTGATCCCGCGACTCCGCTCCAAGTGCCTCAGGGGGCGCATCACCGAGTTGTGC
>CAZOXN010000529.1:0-2777 GCA_964583655.1 uncultured Desulfarculaceae bacterium
TCGCCATCAAGGTGCCGATGTTCCCATTCCACACATGGCTCCCGGACGCCCACACCGAGGCCCCCACCGTGGGGAGCGTGCTGCTGGCGGCCGTGCTCCTGAAGATGGGGACTTACGGGTTTCTGCGCTTCAGCATCCCTCTGTTTCCCAATGCGGCCCTTTCCGCCGTGGGGTGGATCTCGGTCCTGGCCATCATAGGGATCGTCTACGGGGCGTGGGTGGCGATGGTCCAGAAGGACGCCAAAAGGCTGGTGGCCTTCTCCAGCGTGAGCCACCTCGGGTTCGTCATGCTCGGGATGTTCGCCTTGACCGTACAGGGGGTGGAGGGGAGCATACTGCAGATGATCAACCACGGGCTCAGCACAGGGGCCCTCTTCCTGGTGGTAGGGATGATCTATGAACGCAGGCACACCAGACTGATCTCCGAGTACGGGGGGATCTCTCGGGTGATGCCCGTGTACGCGGCCTTCTTCATGATATTCACGCTGTCTTCCATCGGCCTTCCAGGGTTGAACGGTTTCGTTGGGGAGTTCCTCATCCTACTCGGGACCTTCCTGGTGAACAAGACCTATGCCATCATCGCCGCCACCGGGGTCATCTTCGCGGCGGTCTACATGCTCTGGATGTATCAGAGGGTCTTTTTCGGGGAGCTCACCAATCCCAAGAACTACAAGCTCAGCGATCTCAACCTTCGGGAGGCGGTGGTCTTGATCCCCCTGGTGATCGCCATCGCGTGGATCGGCGTCTATCCCAAGCCCTTTCTACAGAGGATGGAGCCATCGGTGGCCCACCTCCTGCATCAGGTCAAGGCCAAGAGCGAGATGGCCCTGCTCTTGGATGAGGGGAAAGGATCGAGCAGAGTTGCCTGGTTTGTGGAGGGAGAAGGCGGCCAGCCCAAGGCGAGGTAGGGGCGACCGAGGATCGGACGTGAGGGTCTCTGCAAGGCAGATTGGATTTCAGATCTGACACAGGAGCGACACATGTTGTGGAGCATGGCCGACATGAACTTGGCGAGCATAGGGCCCGAGCTGATCGTGTGCCTGACCGGCTTGGCGGTCCTGACCTTTGGGTTCGCTTCCAGGAGGAAGCTGGGGCTCCCTCTGGCCCTTCTCAGCCTTGCAGGCGTCGTGGCGGCCTTCGTCCTGGTCCTGGGGATGTGGGGGAGGACAGAGCTGGGTTTCAACAGGATGGTCGTGCTGGACGCGTTCTCGCTGTTCTTCCATGCAGTGCTCCTCATAGCGGCTGGCGTCACGATCTTGATCTCCCTGGATTACGTCGCTCAGGAAGGCTTCGATCATTACGAGTATTACGTGCTGATGCTCTTCGCCACGTTCGGCATGATGTTGATGGCCAGCGCCCAAGACCTCATCATGATATTCCTAGGCTTGGAGACCATGAGCATCTCGGTCTACGTCCTGGCTGGCTGGCGCAAGGACCACCCGAGAGGCCATGAGGCCGCCCTGAAGTACCTCCTCCTGGGGGCCTTCTCAGGGGCCTTCCTCCTCTACGGGATCGCCCTGATCTACGGGGCCACTGGGACCACCCAGCTCAAGGGCGTGACGGATTTCCTGGCCCAGGGCGGGTGGGGGAGCCGCAGCCAGATATTGATGCTCGGGACGGCCTTGCTGCTGGTAGGATTCGGGTTCAAGGTAGCCTCGGTGCCCTTCCACATGTGGACGCCGGATGTCTACGAAGGGGCCCCGGCCCCCATCACCGCGTACATGGCAGCGGGTGTCAAGGCCGCGGCCTTCGCGGCCTTCCTGAGGGTCTTCTTTTATAGCCTGGGGGGCCTTCAGGCGGACTGGTCCATGGTGCTGTGGGTCATCGCAGTGGCCACCATGACCCTGGGAAACGTGGTGGCCTTGGCCCAGGAGAACATAAAGAGGATGCTCGCCTACTCCAGCATCGCCCACGCCGGTTACATCCTCGTCGGGATGGTGGCCGGGGGTGAGATGGCCAGCGCCAGCATCCTCTATTACCTCCTCGCCTACACCCTGATGAACATGGGGGCCTTCGCTGTGGTGACGGCCTTTGGGCGAAGAGGGGAGGAGAACGTCCTGGTCGAGGACTACAAGGGTATGGGCTTTCGTTACCCGGTGCTGGGGGCTGCCATGGCCCTGTTCATGTTCTCCCTGGCCGGCCTTCCGCCCACTGCAGGGTTCATGGCCAAGTTCTATGTGTTCTCCTCCGCGGTGGCCAAGGGTTACGTCATCTTGGTGGTCATCGCCGTTTTGAACTCCCTGGTTTCGGTCTATTACTACTTCCGGGTGACCATCAAGATCTACATGCAGGCCCCGGAAAAGGACTTGGAGGGCGTGGCCATGAGGCCCGCCATGGGCGTGGCCTTGGCCCTCATGGCCTTCGGGACCCTCTGGGTCGGGGTCTTCCCAAATACCTACCTCAGTCTGGCCAGGCAGGCCTTGCCATAGGTTTCTCCCATCTCCCAGGTGTTGCCGTCTCGGAGGGGTTGGGATATCCTCGTGTCATCCATGGCTCAGAAGTCCTCACCCTCCTCCTCGAACGCAGCCCTTTGGGAGGGGGGAGAGAAAAAAGGGGGTGGAGCTCATGATCCAATACAGGTTTGCCAAGGAGGATATGCCGGAGCGCAGCTCCCCGGAGGGGAAGGGGAGGTATGCCAGGCTCATCTTCGACCCACAGGTGATCCCAGGGGCGCACTGCAGCATGGCCATCCTGCGCTATGAGGCGGGTGGGGTCGGGCCCGCTCACGAGCATGAGACCGAGGTGGAGGTCTTCTTCGGTCTGAGGGGGGTGGGGGA
>CAZOXN010000530.1:0-2770 GCA_964583655.1 uncultured Desulfarculaceae bacterium
CTGGAAGGCAGGGGCTCAGATCTTCTGGTGGGGCTTCAGATGGCTGAGGTATATCGGGGGATGCAGCTAGTCATCCTGCCCAGCGACGGCAAGGAAGGGCTGAACCCGCTGGACCTGGATCAGACGCTGAGGCTCTTCGACATCCGACCCCGGTGAGCCCTTGGCCCTTGGGGAGACGGGTGAAGAGAGTGCTCCAGGGGACACAAGTGCAAAGATGCAGGGGCCTGAGCTTCAGACGGGGCTGGTCTCTTCTGAGGGGCTGGAAAGGATGGATTTCATGGATCACGATCTGCGGTGTCGTGAAGGGGGAAGGCAGATGTCCGACGGAGGGAAGCTCATGGCCCGATCCTCCTGGGTGGCTGTCATGCTCCTCGGGTTGGCCCTAGCCGGTTGCATGCCATATACGGCAGGCCCGACCGAGGTGGGTGTCAGGACCATCAAGTTCGGCATCATCAGCAAATCAGGCGTCGAGCCCAAGGTGTATCCTCCAGGGGCCACCTATTGGTTCGTCCCCATCATCAACGATTGGCACACCTTCGATACCAGGATCCAGGTGGTGGAGATGACCATGGAGCCCGAGAGGGGGGACCGCAAGGGCCGAGACGACCTCCTCTTCAAGACCATAGACGGCAACGACATCAGCCTCGACGTGATAATCTCCTACCGGGTCGACCCCAGGATGGCCCCGCACATCCTGCAGTTCGTTGCCAGGAGCGATCAGGAGTTGAGGGAGAATCTGGTCCGGACAGTGACCAGGAGCGCACCCCGCGATATCTTCGGGGAGCTCAAGACCGAGGAGCTCTACGTGGCGGACGCCAGGGCAAAAAAGGCTGAGCGGGCCAAGGAGGTGCTCAACCAGATCCTGAACCCCTTCGGGGTCGTGGTGGACAACGTCCTGACCAAGGACTACCGTTTCAACCCCTCGTATCAGAAGGCCATAGAGGACCGTAAGGTAGCGGATCAGTTGGCTGAGAAGGCCAAGAGCGAGGCCAGGGCCGCGGAGGAGGAGTACCGCCAGAAGCTCCAGGAGGCCATCGGCGAGGTCAACCAGAAGGTAGCCAGGGCGGACGGCGCCTACTTGCAGACCAAGATCGATGCTGATGCTTATTACGATCAGCAGGAGAAGCTGGCCAGGGCGGTCCGGGCAGAGGCAGAGGCAGAGGCCAAGGGGCTCAGGGAGATGATCCATGCCTTGGAGGGCAGGGGCGGGGAGGCGCAGGTGAAGCTCAAGATAGCAGAGGCCCTGCAGGGCAAACCCATCCTGCTCCTTCCCATCTCCGGCGGGAGCCTCGACGTCAAGAGCACGGATATCAACCGCCTCCTGGAGACCTACGGCCTGCAGAGGCTGCCCCGTCCTGCCGGGCCGCAGCCACCCCGTGCGCCTTCGACCGAGGAGGGATCCAAACCGTGATACAGTGCTGGAACGAAGAGGATGTCTTCCGGGCAGTGCGGGACCACAAGGTGCGTTTCATACACTTCTGGTTCTGCGACGTGCTCGGTATGCTGAAGAGCTTCTCCATCGATCCCTCTGAGCTGGAGGAGGGGATGACAGAAGGGATGGGTTTCGATGGGTCCTCCATCGAGGGCTTCGCGCGCATCGAGGAGAGCGATATGATCGCCAAGCCCGATCCCACCACCTTCCAGATAATCCCGTGGAGACCGCAGGATCAGCCATCGGCCAGGATGTTCTGCGACATACTGGAGCCGGATGGAACCCCATACGCAGGGGACCCGAGATACGTGCTCAAGCGAGTCCTGCAGAGGGCCAAGGCCAAGGGGTTCACCTTCTACGTGGGGCCGGAGCTGGAGTACTTCTACTTCAAGGGCCCCACCGAGGCGGCCGGGCTGGACCATGGGGGTTACTTCGACACCACACCCCTGGACTTGGGCAACGACCTGCGACGCGAGACCATCTTCGTCCTGGAGAAGATGGGCATTGACGTGGAGTATAGCCACCACGAGGTTGCCCCCAGCCAGCACGAGATCGATCTCAGATACGACGAGGCCTTGCGCATGGCCGACAAGACCATGACCTACCGGGTCGCGGTGAAGGAGGTGGCTAGACTCAGGGGGGTCTACGCATCCTTCATGCCCAAGCCGATTTACGGTGTCAACGGCTCCGGGATGCATACCCACCAGAGCCTCTTCCTGGGAGACCGAAACGCCTTCTACGACCCGGTGGACCCCTACCACCTCTCGCAGACCGCCAAGGCTTACATCGCTGGGCTACTGACCCACGCCAAAGAGATCACTGCCATAACCAGCCAGTGGGTGAACTCCTACAAGCGACTGGTCCCGGGATACGAGGCCCCGGTCTACATATCCTGGGCGCGGCGCAACAGGTCCACCCTGGTGCGGGTCCCCATGTACAAGCCCGGCAAGGAGCGGGCCACCAGGATCGAGTTCAGGAGCCCGGACCCGGCATGTAATCCGTACCTGGCCTTCGCCGTCATGCTGGCCGCAGGGCTGGAGGGGATCGAGCAAGGATACAGGCTCCCACCGCCTGTGGAGGAAGACATCTTCGAGATGCCGCAGGAGCGGCGCAAGGAATTGGGGATCGAGTCTCTGCCGGACAATCTCTACGCTGCCATACAGGAGGTGGAGAGGAGCCAGTTGGTCAGAAATGCCCTGGGGGATCACATCTTCCACAAGTTCGTGGAGAACAAGAAGGTGGAGTGGGACCGGTACCGGACCCACGTCTCCCAGTACGAGCTGGAGACCTATCTGCCCATTCTATGACACCTTCCAAGAGCAATGGGTGATTGCCCGA
>CAZOXN010000531.1:0-2768 GCA_964583655.1 uncultured Desulfarculaceae bacterium
CTTAAAATCCCTTGGGGCTGTGCCCCGTGCGGGTTCGATCCCCGCCCCAGGCACCAGTGATTTCAACAGCTTGCCCCTGTCTCTTGCGCCTGCCGATTCCGCCACAACCCGGATTGGTCACGAAATTAGTAACGGTCCCCCCCGCCGATTGGCCCTGGACATAGGCTTCCTGTCTGTGGGCCGCCTGCTTCAGGTCCTCCGCGCTCACGATGTTGTAGCGGTCGAAGACCGTCCTCGTCTTGTGGCCGCTTATCATCATGGCGACCCGCTCGGGCACCCCGGCCCTGACCAGGTTCCGGATTGCCGTTCTGCGAAGATCATGGAAAAGAAGCTTTGGGACCCCAGCTTGGGCGCAGGCCTGCTCCCATGACTTTCGAAAGTCCCCAACAGGCTTCCCGCCCAGGTGAAACACGAACGGGCACCCAAGCCGCCTGGCCGCCAACTGTTTCCGCAGGACCTCCAAAAGCTCCGGGACCAGATACACGGTCCGCGCCTGGTCGTTCTTGGTCTCTCCAGGCTCGAGCCTGACCAGGCCTTCCTTGAGATCCACCCGGTCCCAGGTCAGCCCCACGATCTCCCCGCGCCGCCAGCCTGTGTAATAGGCGAAGGTCACAAGCCCCTTGAGGTAGGAGGGCAGGGCGTCCCGCAGGGCCAGAAACTGGTCATGGGTGAGAAAGCCTTTCCTGACATTGTTCTCCTTCAGCATGGGTATGTAGGGCACGAATCCCACCTTGGGAGGGGTGCAACGGGCCGCCAGGTTGAACATGCGCTTCAGTGCCGCGAGCTCCCGGTTGATCGTGGCATTTGTTGCCCCCTCCTCGAGCCGCATGGCCGTGTAGGCCCTTATCCGGTCAGTGGTGATCTCCGTGGCCCTCCAGCCGCCGAAGAATGCCGCCAGGTGTCTCAGGCCCCTCTTCACCCTGGGGAGGGAGCGCTTCGCGTTGATCTCGTAATCGGTCACCAAGTCCCGGACCAGGTCCTCGAACCGCACCCTCTCGAAGGAGAATCCGGGGATCCTGCCCTCGGCAATCTCCCCTTCCCGCTGTTTCAGGAGGCGCTCAGCATCGGTCTTCTTGACGCATCGGGTGTTCTCATAGATGGGCCGTCCGTGGTCGAAATAGCGGATCCACCATGTCCGGCCCTCAACGACTTCGCCGCCTTTGAGCCTGTGTCTCTTCTTGAAGATGCTGCCCATCCGACCCTCCTTAGACATCGCCCTGACTTAGGACTTGTTCCTCGTACAAGAAAGCACTCGTCCTGGCCATCTTGGACCTCCGCCTTGTCCTGCTTGGCACCGTGATTTCATGTATCATCTCGTCCCCTCTCTTTTCGCCCGGGCGAACACATCCCGGGCGAGCGCCCAGACCATGTGAAGCAGTTCCTCGTAATCCCCTGGCCCGCGCTGGCGCAGGACCTCGGCCTTGAAATTCGGGTAAACCACGGCCTGCCCCTGCCGCTCCAGCCACCTGATGAAGTCGTCCCTCGATACCCCGATCCGGTACGGGTAATCCGCCTTGGGTGTCTTGATGATTTCCACCTGTGTCCCCAGGGCCGCAAGGCGTTCCCTGGCCGTCCTGATGTCGCCCAGGTGCCTCCCACGGATCCACACCCGCCCTGGATCCTCCGAATCCGCCACAACCGAATAGAACCCGTCCACTGTGAACAGCCACACTCTTTTCACCACCCCCTTTCGCCAAAAAAGAAATCCCGGAGATCTTCCCCAGCCGGTGCAGGCCGCCCACCCCTCGCGGTAGTGGGGATCTCCGAGATTGTCAGCTTGTCCATCGCACTCTCCGGGGAACGGATTAAGTCAAAAGCTTCTTAACACTTACCATAACCTATCAAGCGCGTCAAGACTTTTTCTTGCCCCCCGGGACGTTTCGATGTACAAAGATGCCATGCGCGTAGTGCTTTCGTTTCGGGTCGATTCAAAGCTCAAAGAAGCCCTCGAAAGACTCGCCAGGGCCGAAAACCGAAGCCTTGCCAACTACGTGGCCAATGTCCTCTTGCGGCACGTGATGTCCCACGGGATCGAATTTGATGAGGATCCCGTGCCTCCCTCCAGACAGCCACGTGATCGGAGCCGGTGAGTGAGTATCAAGTTGTGAGCGCCACGTTTGGGCTCGAGCCCTTGACCGTGTGCTAGCCCGGTGTCTTCGAGTCAAATACGTGATCACGCCACAGACTCTTGTATACCTCCACGGAGAGATGCACCTCCCCCGCTCAAGCCCGGCCTCTGGATCGTGGAACCGCTTGAAGTGCCACTTCAATCTTCTTTTGTCCTGATAGCGGTCAGATCTTTTCTTGACAGCCTTCTTCATGCAATGCTATACGCAAGTTGACTGTTGCATGGCAAGCCAAGGCCCCCGGGTCAGCCGAGCTTCAACCTGACCGAGCCTGTGGGATGTGCCATGAAAGACGTGTCAGCCGCCAAAGTGGTCAGTGGGGGTCATGCAGGGCTAAAGAATCTGCCCCCCCCTTCCGGATCCAGAACGGAGATGAGTGAGAACCCCTTGGCAAGTCGAATAGGACGCCCGATATCCCTCCCGGGGCACTTCGACGTGCCCGTGACCCTCGAGGGTGTCAGGCCTCTCGGTGCCGACGGTGCCCTTGGCTACGAGTGCCGCGTTCGCCTGCCCGACGGGACCCTCGAGGAAGCGGTGATCTCGCCCTCCGAGGCTGCGGCCCTGTTGGGTGTAGATAGGCAGACCCCGGCCCAAATGAAGCCTGCGGACGCAGAACGGTTGCGCCTCCTGGTGGAGTCTGCC
>CAZOXN010000532.1:0-2763 GCA_964583655.1 uncultured Desulfarculaceae bacterium
CCGGGACGTTGCGAAGGAGGTTGAGCCAGTCGATCACCGCAGAGGTGGGCCAGAGATTGGGCTCGATGGCGATGGAGCCAAGGTGCTTGGGCTCGGCCTTGCCCGCTCGCGACAAGGCCTCCAGGGCCGAGAGCTTGCGAATGGAGAGGTCCGCTGTGGGTAACGGACCGTATCGTACGATGCTCCCTTCTACGAACTTGATGAGCCCGGTCTCCATCTTGCCCTTTGCGTCCGCGGGGATCTCCCAGCCTGACTCGTGGGCGATGGCCACGATGTACGCGGTGAGCACAGGGGAGCCAAGGGCCATGGTCGGGAAGTACTTGACGAGCCCGTCTGAGTCCAGGTGGGAGGAGAGCTGAGCCATCCATCTCTTCCACAAGGCCTCATCTCGCAAGGCCACGGCCACGGAGACCTTCTGCTCCATGCAGCCGTACGGGTAGCCCTTCATGTACTCCGCGATCCCGCTCAACCCTTCAGCAATCCTGGGGCGAAGGCTCACTTGCACCCCCCCGCGGTCGGGTAGGGCGTCAGAAGGCCGCTCCACGGGGAGAGTCAGATCGCGCTCCAGTCGGGCCATGGTGGCCTGCAGCGTTCGAACAGGGATCGCCTGGACCACCCTCTGCGCGATCTTGATGCGGTCCGCCTCTGAGTCACCCTGCGCCTTGAGCTCCACCTCCCAGGAGAGGGACTCCTGTCCGACCGGCGCAGTGACTTCCCAGCTGATCTCTCGGGCCTCCCCCGGGGCCAAGGGCACGGTGATGGGCTGGAGTCTCTCTGATACCCCTTGGGCCCTCGGGTTGACCTCGACCGTCAAGGGCCGCTGGGTCGTGTTCCTGAGGGTGAAACCGGCCCTGAACCGGTCCCCCTCCCGAACCGTGGGGGGGAGGCCTGAGAGGATCATGAGATCCTGAGTTGATTGGATGGAGGTGGAACCGGTCCCAAAGAGGGCTTCTCCCCCGGTGGCAACAGCAACAATGCGAAAGCCGGTGATGGAGTCGTTGAGGGGGACTTCCACAAAGGCCTCCCCATTGTCGTCCAAGGGCACACGGGCCTTCCAGAGAAGTAGGGTGTCGAACAGCTCCCGGGTCGCCTGCCTTCCACCTCCTCCCCCCGGGGGGAGGGACTTGAGCCCGTAGTGGCGCTTTCCGACGACCTGCATCTGGGCCGTGACCGCACGCACTTCGTATCCCCTTCGCTTCATCATGGCCGGCAGGATCTCCCAGCTCTTGTTGGGCATGAGCTCCAGGAGCCCCTCGTCCACCGCGGCCACCGCCACCTCGCTCCCGGATGGCGGGGGCCTCTGGTCTGGGGTCTGAACCTTGATCCTCACCAGGGCCTTCCGGCGGACCTGATACACCTTGCGGTCCGTCGAGACACTCACCTTCAGCTCATGGGCACCCCAACCCACGATGATCTCTGAGATGCCCAGCTTGAAGGCGGGCTTTCCCAGATCCACCAGGGCCGTGGGGGGCACGTCTCCCACCCGCCCCCTCACGACCAAGACCGACACGAATGCGTTGGGGGCATAGGACCCCTTGATGGGGATCTGGATGATCGGCCGCGCGCCGGACAAGGGTTTGACCCAGGCATCGATGACCCCTTCGCGCTCCACGGTGACCAGGGCGGTCGCCTCCTTGAAGGGCATTCGAACCTGAAACGTGGCCGTTTCCCCAGGCTCATAGCGTCTTTTTTCGGGGAGAAGGTCGATCCGGTCATGATCCTCGGCATCGAACCACCACCTGCGGTCCTTGGAGACCCAGACGGACCGGTTGGCGGTGCTCAGGTTTCCGGCCTCGTCCTGGGTCTGGGCTTGGAGGATGATCTCTCCTGAAGTCTGGGGACGCACCTGGCAGATGAACTGCCCGTGCCGGTCGGTCTTCCCCTCGCACGTCGTGGCGAGGTGCCTGGTCTCCTTGGCGTGGTCGTATGCGTAAAAGCCTCCCACGATCCGCTTCCTGTGGCTGATGGTCTTTCTCTGGAAGAGGTCCACCTTGACCGGCGCGCCCTCGACGGGCCTCCGGTCCAGATCCAGAACGGTCACCTGCAGGTCGTGGCTCTGGTCCACAACGGCCCATGAGCTGGGCTTGAGGCCGATGAGAAACCTGGATGGCCATAGGGGGACCCGGCTCGAGGCTGTCTGCACTTCTCCATTGGGGTCCCGGTACTCCAGCTCGGCGAGCATCTCCATGGGGACCGGAACCTCCGGCAGATCCTTCAGGACCACCCTGGCCGATCCTGCGCTGTCCAGGACCAGATCCCTTGCCGCCAACCTAGCGCGAATACCTCCGAGTGCCAACCTGGCGGCCTCCGGGATCTCCCCGAACTCCTCGTGGTATTCCAACTCCTCGCCCCTTCGCGTGAGACCCTCCTGCACCGGGCCATTGGAGAATTGGAAGCCCTCGAATCCCTCCGGGGAGGGAAGCGCTTTGAGGCCCACCTCCCTGCGCAGTTTGACGGGGAGGGCCCCGGCCCCGCCTCCGGCCAGGTACTGGACGCTCAACTCCAGGTTCACCTCCCTGGCATTGACCAGCGGCTCTTTGGGTGGCTGGATCACTGCCTTCATAAGGGGAACACGAAACTCCTCCACCCGGAACTGCCCAGTGGTCCATGCATCGGCATCCTCCGGCTCGTAGAATCCCTCCTCTTCCCCTGACTCCTCAGGGGAAGGCCTCGTCTCCCTGGCCGGATCCGGCCTTTGCCGCAACACGACCCGATAGCCCCCCAGTTTGGCCTCCCTGGGGATGGTCCAAGTGGTCTCGGCCA
>CAZOXN010000533.1:0-2756 GCA_964583655.1 uncultured Desulfarculaceae bacterium
GGGGATGAAGGCGTTCAATATCGCCATGGTCCTGGCCCTGACCTGCACCGGATACGCGGCCGCCAGGACCGCTGTCCCGGCAGGTGCGTATCCAGCCTCCCCGAGCCCCACCATGGCCCTGGCCCATACGAGCTCCCCATAGTTGCGAGCGAAGGCACACAAGAGCGTGGCCATGCTCCATACGAAGACCATGAGGGAGATCATCTTGCGTCTGCTCCATCTGTCCACGATCAGGGAGAGGGGGAGGACGAAGATGGCGATGGTCACGTAGATAACGCTGGTGAGGGAACCGAGTTCCTGGTCCGTCAGACCCCAGTCCGTCTTGATGAAGGGGATCAGGGATCCCACCACCATCCTGTCTGCGTAATCGAAGAGATACGTAAGACACAGGAGGATGAGGAGATAGATGGCCCTTCCCCTCTGTAGCCTGTACTCCCTTGTGCCCTGCCCTGCCCTGTCAAACCCCTGTTGGTGGGACACGCGCACCTCCTCTCCCTCACCCCGCCGCATGGCTCCCCACCCAGAGGTCCATGCCTGGCGGGTCCACGTTGGCGGCTGGATCCACATCCACGTGGATCACCGCGGGAAGGCCGCTTTGGAGTGCGGCCTGCAGGGCGGGCCGGATCTCTCCTGGCTCCCGCACCTGTGTTCCGAAGCATCCCATGTCCCTCGCCACCAGGTCATAACGAACCGGGGCGTGCTCGCAGTTTAGGAAGGAGTCATGACCGAAGATCCTTCTTTGCGAGGCCTTTTCCATGCCCCAGGCGCCATCCACCATGACCAGGCAGATGACATGGGCGCGGGCCCTGAGGGCGGTCTCCAACTCCTGCAGGTTGAAACCGAAGGCGCTGTCCCCACTGATAAGGTAAACGCTCTTGTCGGGCCTCGCGAGCTTGGCGCCTATGGCGTAGGGGAGACCTGTCCCTAGGTGGCCGAAGTCCGATGTCCAGAGGAAGGTCCTGGGCTCCAGGACGGGGTGGAGGTTCACGCACCATAGGCAGGTGTTGCCTCCGTCCATCACCATGACCGCGTCCCTGGGGAAAAAGGAGCGCACTTCGTGGATCACCCGGGCCGGGATGAGGGGGACGGAGTCCCGGACATAACGGCTCTCCAGGTCCTCTCGCCAAGCCCTCACCATCTGGCGCAGCCCGGCCATCCTCTCCTGCTCGGGCCGAGGCGGCCCCAGCCTCTCGATCTCGGCCAACAAGGCCTTGAGAACCGCCCTCAGGTGCCCCAGGATCGGGATGTCGGGCCTTCGGTTCTCCCCGAGACGATCCTGGGAGACGTGGACATGGATCAGCCTCTGGGTCTCGGGCGGACCCCAAAGGGGGGGCTTGCCCCAGAATTCCAACTCCCCGAAGCGACACCCCAAGGCAAGGCACACATCTGATTGGGCCAAGGCCACCCTGGCCCCGATGCACAGGGTCGGGACACAGAGGGGGTGGTCCTCGGGGATGGCCCCTCGGCCCCCTGGGGATGTGGTCACGGGGGCGCCCAAGTACTCGGCCAGGTCCCGAAGTCCATCCCACGCCCCTGAGCGGACCACGGCCGTCCCTGCGTGGATCATGGGTGCCTTTGCCTCCCACAGGAGACGAGCGGCCTCCTGAATGGCATCGGGATCGCCTCCGGGAAGGGCCAAGGCCTCCTGAACTGCGGCGACCCCATGGGCCAGGGGCACCTCGCAGTTCATCACGTCCTCCGGGATGTCGAGGTGCACTGGACCTGGGATCCCGCTTTGGGCGACGTGGAAGGCCCTCTGGATCAACTCCCCTACCCTCTCGGGTCCCAGGGCACGAAAACTGGCCTTTGTGACCGCGGAGAAAGCCCGCGCTTGGTCGAAGACCTGCATAGCGCCCCTGGGTGGATCTGTCACCCCGCGTCTCCTCTGGGTGGTGATGACCACCATGGGGACCTCCTCAGCGTAGGCGGTGATGACCCCAGAGATCAAATTGGCTGCCCCCGGGCCGGCCCCGGCCATGACCACAGACGGGGTGCCCGTCACACGGAACCACCCCTCGGCCATGTGCGCCCCGGCGGCCTCGTGCCTCGGGGTCACGAATTCGACCCCCCTTGCCTCCCCGTGGGCCTTGGCCCAACGAAAGCAGACATTGTATGTCCCATCTGGGATGGCGAAGACCCTCTTGACCCCCAGCCCCGCCAGGGTCTCCATGAGCAACTCTCCTGCCACGGTCGTCATCTTTCCTCCTCCCTTTCGCCTGCGATTCCTCCGCCGCGCCTCCTCTGTCTCACACCCCCCTTCGGTATTTCCTCCGAGGGGGCCACTGGCCACCGCGTCTATTCATCCGGGCGCCCCGCGAATTCCGCTCACCCGGATCAGGACCTTGCCCTTGCCCGGGGCTTGGAGGAGCTCCCCAACGAGGGCCGGGAGATCCATCAGCAGGATCACGTCCTCTATCATCTCTCGTACCTGGACTCGCCCGCTGGCTAGCATCTCCAGGCACTCCCGACACTCCGCCTGTGTGTTGGCGAAGGACCCCTGGATCCTGATCTGACGAAGCATGGCCACGGCCGGGGCCCATTCCACGCTCCCTTTGACCAGGCCTATGAGCACCACCTTTCCGCCTGATGCCACCACGCCCATGGCAGCCTGGAAAGTCTTGACATCCCCAGCGCACTCCAGGACTGCCGTCACCCCTAGGCCCTTGCTGCACCGGGCCACGGCCTCCTCCAGGCCTTCCGACTGTGGGTCCACGACGCACGAGGCCCCCAATGCTGAGCCCCTCTCGCGGCGGCCC
>CAZOXN010000534.1:0-2746 GCA_964583655.1 uncultured Desulfarculaceae bacterium
GTTCGGGCCCACCTGCGCTCAGGAGGTGGAGCTCTACGGCCGCGGGTCCAAGCTCGTGTCCCCCAAGGGGTGTGCACCGTGTTACAGGCGGCATTGCGATCTCACCCCCACCTGCCTGGAGGAGATATCCGAGGAGGAGGTCCTGGCGGCGCTGCGGCGCTGGGTCACAGCAGAGGTCGGAACGCCTTGTCTCTCGAAAAGATAATCGCCATGATCCCCACGTACAACGAGGCAGGTCACATCCGGGCCCTCGTGGAGGAGGTCTTGGCGCAGGACCCGCGCATGGAGGTCCTGGTGGTGGACGACGACTCCCCGGACGGGACGTGGAGGATCGTTGAGGATTTGTCACGACGGGACCCCAGGGTCCACCTCCTTCGCAGGACCGAGGGAAGGGGAAGGGGATGGGCCGGGTTAAAGGGATTCGAGGCAGCCCTGGCCCTCGGGGCCGATGCCGTGATAGAGATGGACGGGGACTACTCCCACCACCCGAGGGAGATCCCGAGGCTCATCCAGGGGCTGCGGGAGTGGGACGTGGTCATAGGGTCTCGCTGCGTGGCCGGGGGGGAGGACCGCAGGCCGGCCAGGGTGAGGGCCTTCGTGACCCGCCTGGCCTCGCTTTACATAAGGTGGATGCTGGGGGTCAGGGTGAAGGATCCCACCTCCGGGTATCGCGCGTTCAGGCGTGATGTCCTGGAAGGGATCGGTCTGGGCCGGATGAGATCCAGAGGGCCTTCCATAGTGGAGGAAATCCTCTACGCCTGCTCCAGGCTGGGGTCCAGGATGCACGAGATACCCATCCGGTTCGAGGAGAGGAGATCCGGGGTCTCGAAGCTTTCGTTCTGGAAGCTGCTCGGGACCGCGTGGGAGGTCCTTTCGATTCGCCTGCGCGGGCTGCCGCCGCCCGGAACGGGAGATGGAGGGACAAAGCCGCGGGAAAGGAGGGGTGACCTCGCATGAGGCTGGCCCTTGTCTTCAACCCTTTCAAGTACAAACTCCACGAGGAGAACCTGAGGATCGTGCAGCGTTATTTCGGGCTCTTCCCGCCGCTGAGCCTCACCTGGGTGGCCGCCATCGCCGAGAGGGAGGGACACGAGGTCACCATCGTGGATGCTCGCACCCTCAGGCTCACGCCTCAGCAGGTCCTGCAGCAGCTCCGGGCATTCAAGCCGGACCTTCTGGGCTTCATGATGACCACCTACATGTTCCGCGAGACACTGGAGTGGGCCAGGTACCTCAAGGAGAACCTCAGGGTCCCGGTGGTCATCGGCGGGTACAACTTGCGTGTCTACCCGAGGGAGTCCCTGATGAACGACGTGGCGGACTTCGGGGTGGTCAACTCAGCCTACTACACACTCCCGAGGCTCCTGGAGGAGCTGGAGGGTGGGAGGAAGTTCGGGGAAGTCCCCGGCCTGGTCTACAAGAGCGATGGTGACGTCATTGTGACCCCGCCCCATCCGGTGATGGAAGACTTCGACGACTATCCCAACCCGGCCAGGCACCTGCTCCCCAACGAGCTCTACGCCGAGTTCCCCACGGAGCGGCGCAACTTCACCGTGATGGTGACGAGCAAGGGGTGCCCCATGGGCTGCCTCTTCTGTGAGGCTGGCCGCACCCCTTACAACCCGCGCTCGCCCATGACCGTGGTGGAGGAGATGCAGGAGTGCGTGGACCGCTACGGGATCCACGAGATAGACATCTTCGACTACGAGTTCCTCATAGACCGAAGGCGTTCCATGGCCATACTCAAGGAGATGCAGAGGAGGCGGCTGGACGTGATCTGGGCCTGCCGGGCACGCATAGACTCGGTGGACGAGGAGCTGCTCCGGGAGATGAAGGCCGCAGGGTGCAACAGGATATATTTCGGCATAGAGTCCGGGGTCCAGGAGATACTGGACCGGGTGAACAAGGGGATCACCCTGGAGCAGATCCGGGAGACCATAAGGCTCACCAAGCGCACCGGGATACGTGCCCTGGGTTTCTTCCTGATCGGCAGCCCCGGAGAGACCATCGAGACAATAAAGCAAACTCTGAAGTTCGCCAAGGAACTTGCCCTGGATTACGTGCAATTCTCGAAGGTCACAGCCAAGCCTTTGACACCTCTCTGGAGGCAGTTGGTGGAGGAGACCGGCCAGGACTACTGGAAGGAATACATCCTGGGGCTGACGGAGGAGAAGGTCCTGCCGAGGCCCTGGACCTCCTTGAGCAACGAGGAGATAGACCGGATCACCAAGGAGGCCTACGTCAAGTACCACCGAAGGCCCGGTTTTCTCCTTCGGTCCACCCTCAAGTGCAGGAGCCTCGAGGAGTTCAGGCGAAAGTTCCTGGCCTTCGTGGAGATGGTCTTCAGGCAGGAGGAGGTCTCGCAGACGGACGAGAACTTCGTCGCCTACCACGACCGTGTGGTGGAAAAGAAGTATTTCCGGAAGGTCTCCAAGTGGAGTCTGCCTTTTTAGGTGAGGTCTCGCCAGGGGGACGAGGGGCCGGCAACGGCCCGAGGGTCTGCCTCGCGCGATGTGAGGAGGAAACGGGTCTGGGCAACGCGGTCGGGCGGGCACTGTCGGCCTTGAAGGACGTCCCTGAGATGCAAGGCATGGACGTCTTTCTGAAGGTCAACCTGATGAAGGGGGCCCCCCCTCGCAAGGCCTGGAACACGCACCCCGAGTTGGTGAGGGCCGTGATCCGATGGGTGAGGTCTCGGGGGGGGAGGCCGCGCTTCGGGGACTCCTGCGGGATCCCGGGGCGCACC
>CAZOXN010000535.1:0-2730 GCA_964583655.1 uncultured Desulfarculaceae bacterium
AAGACCGTCAGGACCATGCTCCAGCGAAAGGGGCATTGAACCATGCGACCCATGGAAGATCCATCGCCTGTTTGGGTTCGTGCTGACACCTTGGTCCTGGTCTCCCTGTTGGCCTTGGCCTCTCTGATCCGACTGCCCCACTTGATGGCCCCGTACGTCATCAACATGGACGCGATCAATTACATCGAAGCAGCGAAGGCCCTGCTCCGAGGAAAGCTTCACGAGGGGTTGGGGATGGGTCACGCCTCCATCTACCCCATCCTTGTCGCTCTCTCTTACAAGGTGTTGGGGGATTGGGTCACAGCAGCAAGGCTTCTCCCGGTAGCTTTCGGGATCCTCACTGTGGTCCCCTTGTATCTCCTCGTGAGGCAGCTCATGGACCATAGGTTGGCATGGTTTCCGGTGGTGTGTTACGCCTTTTCTCCGGCCATTCTGACGTCCTCCCTGGACGTGATTCGCGATCCGCTTGTGTGGTTCGGTTTCTCCTCCTTCGTCTGGATGCTCCTGAAGGCTGCCCACTGGAACAAGTGGCGGCAGTATCTCTGTTGCGGGGTCATTGCCGTTGGGTGCATGTCCGTTCGGGCTGACTCCTTCCTGCTTGTGCTCGCAGCTTTGATCGTCTCCATCTACTTCGGCCTTCGCTCCGGGGAGGTATGGAGAGGCCTTCGCAATGCAACCGCTGCCTTGCTCCCCTTGGCCCTGGCTGGCCTCTCGGTGATGATACTGGCGCCAGGATCATGGAAAGAAGTCGTGGCGTTGGAACTCCGACCTTACGGAAGACAGATCCACGCAAGCCTCGGGGGAGTGACCCCAAGCGCCGTCGAAGAGGTCAAGCGGTTGATCGGGGAAAGCCCCAGACCTCGCGTCGCGAGGTTCTTCTCCACTGCCTGGGAAAAGCGCTGGGTCTTGATGGGTTGGAGTTTGTTGGAGCACTGGGTCAGGACTGCCCATCCCATCGCCTTCGCCTTGATGGTCATGGGCATGGCCCGAGGGGAACCTTGGCGTGACAAGAGGTGGCAAGTCCTGGGCTTCTTGATGGCACTCTTCCTCTGCATCGGATACATTCGCATCAGTGGAGCATTCGCCATAAGCAAGAGGCACCTTGTCCCGCTGGCGCTCCTAGGTTACACGTTCGCGACGAAGGGGTTTGAGGGCGTCCTCTTGATTTGCAGGAGGCGCTGGCCCAAACTGGGATACCGGATCACGGCCGCAGCTTTGGCCTCCGCGCTCGCCTTGGTAATGCTTGTTAGGGATTTGGAGTCCATCCGGACCGAGAAACTGATCCGGAGGCATGCAGGGGAGTGGATCCGCACCCTGGGCGTCCCGCACCCGACAGTGGTCACAGATCACGGGCATATAGGGTTTTACGCGGAGGGCAAGAGCGTGTCTTTGGCGGATTTCCTCAGGGATCCTTCCCTTGACGCGCATTTTCTCGCGTGGGAACCAGAGAGGAGAAAAGCTCAACCGGATGTCCTTCAGCGGTTGGTGGCCTTGGGATGGAACGTTACTTTCCTGAAGGAGTTCCGAGACGACTCAGGATCCATCGTGGTATATGCCCTGACCAGACCCGAAATCAGCAAGCCGTGACGAAATCAGGAGAGACTGCAAGCCAGAGATGGAAAGGGTCTCCGTCATCGTAGCCACCATGAACCGAGAGGAGGAACTGGCCCGCTGCCTGAAGTCCGTATGCGAGCAGACCGTTCTTCCCATGGAGATCGTGATCGTGGACGACGGGGCCTCTGACCCGGACAAGATCCGTGCCATGATCCCCCCTGAGATCCGCTTCCAGTATCACCGCAAGGCTCCGCCGGGGCTCTCGGCCTCTCGAAACCTGGGAGCCCGGGTGGCAATAGGGGACCTCCTGCTTTTCCTCGATGACGACGTGGTCCTGGAGCACGACTACATCGAGGCGATTCTCAAGGTGTTCGCCGATGACACCGGTCATAAGATTGGGGGGGTGTCCGGCGTCATCACTAACAGAAGGCCCAGACCAAGCTGGTTCAGGGCCTGGGCCAGACTCTTCTTTCTGGAAAGGGAGAGACCAGGTCAACTCTTTCCTTGGGGTTTCTTCTCCGAATTGGGGATTCCGGACAGGGTAGTTGCTGTGGACTGGATCCCAGGGGGGGCGAGTTGTTTCCGGAAGGAGGTATTCGAGGAGTTCGCTCTATCCAGTTTGAACCAGGGAGGAAGGCACGGGCTCTCGGACATCGACTTCAGTTGGCGAATACGTGGGGTTTACGAGCTCAAGCTGACCCCCTTTGCCAGGCTGGCCCACTATCCACCAAGCAGGGGTGCCAAGGAGGCACTGGAGAGGGGGAGAAGGCAGTTGCTGAATCATGGCGTCATTTTTCGCACACGCGGTGAGCCGAACCCGGAAAACTGGGCGAAGTTTCTCTGTGCCTCCATTGGAGTCCTTCTGGGAAACATCGGCGCTTTCACCGTGGTGAAGGAGCCCCAGGAGCGAAAACGCCGGATATGCGCCGCTGCGGGAAACGTGATCGGGCTGACTCAGTTCTTTTGCCGAGGGGGCTGATCCAACTGGATCCAGGTAACCTCTGGTCTTGGATTCAGTTTCGTTGAGTTGGGGTGCAGACTGAGGTATCTTCTTGGAATCCTATGTCTGACCTTCAGGAATGGCCGAGATGCGCACCGATGACTCCCTTTCAGCGGCCCAAGACCTCCTGCCCAGACCAGGGTACGGTCTGACCCTTTAGCCTCGGGACGCCCGAT
>CAZOXN010000536.1:0-2708 GCA_964583655.1 uncultured Desulfarculaceae bacterium
GCCGTCAACAGGCTCGGGGCCAAGAAGATAGCGCTCTTCTATCAGAACGACGACTGGGGGAAGGTGGCACTTCAGGGCATGAACGAGGCCTTGACCAAACTGGGGGGGAAGGCCCAGGCAGTGGCCGCGGTTCCGTACGAGGTCACGGATCGAGCCCTGGATACCCATGCGCTCAAGCTCAAGGAGTCAGGTGCGGATGCCCTGCTGGTCTACGCGACCCCGACACATACCGCCCTCATCCTGAGGGGAATCGCCAAGATCGACTATCGTCCCAAGATCTTGAGCAACGGGACCAACTCTAACCCGATCATGTTCAAGATCGCCGGCGATGTCTGGGAGGGAGTATACACAGCGTCCTCCATAGGGGCCGGGATACCGGGGACCGATCCGGAGGCGGACCGGGTGGCGGGGATCCTCAAGAAGTACGAGCCCAAGATAGAAGGCAATGAATACCTCGCCGTATTCGGCTCCGCGTTCATGATGATGACAGTCGAGGGTTTGAAGAGGGCCGGCAAGGAGCTCACCACGGAGAAGATGATCCAGGCCATGGAATCCATCAAGGAATGGAAACCGGATATCGGTGCCCCTGTGACCTTCGGGCCAGGCAGTCGCCAGGGGATCAACGGATCGAGGCTCCTGCGCGCCGAGGGCGGCAAGTACATACCGGTCACAGGGGTCGAGATGTTCAAGACCAGGTTCTGAGGGGAACGGTATTTGATCATAAAGGTGTGCTTCTGAAAAGGGGGAATCTCCGGTGCCAGGGGCGGAGATTCCCTTCGGCGCTTTTCTATAAGGCTGCCTGCCGCGTGACGGAAGCCGGTCTCGGCTGCCTGAAAGTGAGTTGCCTGCAAGGCAAGAAGAACGACTAGGCAATAAGGAGGTATTGATGAGCAGTGTTAGAGGAAAGGTGGCGATTGTTGGCACAGGGGAGGTGCCCACGGGCAGGTTCCCTGACAAGCCGGCCATATATCATGCGATTGAGTCGGCCCGGCTGGCCATCAAGGACGCCGGCATAGACAAGGACGAGATCGACTTTGTGATGCCAACTGCGGCCATGTTTAGCTTCAACTATATAGGAGAGCTTACAACTGCCAGATTGGTGGAGGAGCTGGGGCTTAGAAACTGCAAAAAGAATTGCCTGATATTTTCTGGTGGCTCCAGCAGCAGCACCGGCCTCCAGATGGCGGCAAGCATGATAGCAAGTGGCGCGGCGCGAACGATCCTCTTCTCACACTCTGAGAAGCTGGGTACCGCCCTGACCGGACAAGAGGGGATAGACCTGTTTTCCGTGTCCGGGATCTCTCCAGAGTGGGAGGTCCCCTTTGGACAGCACTATTCGACGGTGGCGGCCCTGGCTACAACCAGGTACAAATATGAAACCGGCTGTACGGACGAACACTTTGCTGCGATCTGCGTCTCTAACCGCAAGTGGGCCGCACTGAATCCCAATGCCTTCTTTAGAAAGCCCCTGACCATAGAGGAGGTGCTCTCTTCCAAGATGTTGGCCACGCCTCTTAGGTCCAAGATGTCCAACATGCTCTTCGACGGTGGCTCGGCATTTATAGTTACGTCTGCGGAAAGGGCAAGAGAGCTCACGAACCGGCCGGCTTATGTACTGGGAGAGGGGGGGATTGTTACCCACCACGTTTACTGCCAGGAGCCGGACCTGACCCGGTTTGGCTGGGCCAGGGCGGCAAAGGAGGCCTTCGAGGAGGCTGGTATTGAGCCCAAGGACATCGATGTGGCTGAGATCTATGACTCCTATCCCATCTATCAGCTCATCGCCTTCGAGGAGATCGGGCTCTGCAGGAGGGGAGAAGGAGGAGATCTGTTCCTGAGAGGTGAGACCTGGCCCGGCGGAAAGATCCCGTGCACTACGGACGGAGGCATGTTGTCCAAGGGGCACATAGGAGCAGGTGGGGGAGTATCTCTCCTGATAGAGGCGGCCAGGCAGGTCATGGGAAGGGCCGGGGAAAGACAGGTTCCCAATGCCCGCTTCGCAATAGAGACGGCAACAGATGGGACCTACATGGACTCGCAGGTCACCATACTGGGATCAGAGATACCGTAGTATACCAAGGAGGATCAACCATGGAAAAACCCAAGCCGGTTCCCGCCGTCACACCATGGGCTATGCCTTTCTGGGAAGCAGCAAGGCAAGGCAAGTTGAAGATTCAAAGATGCTCGGACTGCAATGAGTACATCTTCTACCCGAGGCTCGCATGCCCGCATTGCTTTTCGGACAACGTGGGTTGGGTGGAGGCCTCGGGAAAGGGGACAGTTTACTCTTACACCGTGGTGGAGAGCAATGCCCCGTCGCCCTTTCTGGCTGACATCCCTTATGTGGTGGCGGTCATCAGGCTCGAGGAGGGCGTGCAGATGCTCAGCAACATAGTGGGATGCGATTTCGATGAGTTGAGGTGCGACATGCCGGTGGAGGTCACCTTCGAGAAGCTGACGGACGAATTCACTCTCCCTAAGTTCAGGCCGGCGAGGTCATGAAGGTGGCCGCGCAAGGGAAACAGATGAAGCGAGGTGAGATCATGGCTCCGATGAAATACGGCGACGACTTCAACGTGGGGGATGTCTATACCACAGCGGCCATCACGGTGACAGAGACCCATGTGGTGAACTGGGCGTGCCTGACCATGGACTTCTACCCGCTCCACATGGACAAGGAGTACGCGGCCAAGACCCAGTTCGGGGAG